>CAYUNU010000190.1:0-6981 GCA_964446195.1 uncultured Porphyromonadaceae bacterium
CTCTGCCGGTTGAGATTGATGCCAGCAAGAGAGCCCTGGCCTGGCTAAGCAATTCGGGCATAACAAACCGCGACAACCACCCACAGGCAAAAGATGCTCTCAAATGGGCCGCCTACACCTATGTTGTGGCTGCACTGTCATCCCTGGCCTCACTGCTATACTTCATAGCAATGTTCGCCGGCCGAAGAAATTAAAAGATCCTTCCAACATTAATCCAACTTTCAGCTGAAGACCAGGAATTTATATTTATATTTATTTTATCAAGTGGTAGCCTGAAAAAAATCTAGATTATGAAAAAAACAGCTTTAATTCTGTTCGCAATTTTGACAACATTGTCAGTTTACGCTCAAGATATTACAGGTAAATGGAATGGAATATTGAAGGTTCAAGGAATTCAATTAAGATTAGTTTTCAATATTGCCCAAACAGAAAAGGGGTATAGTGCAACAATGGACAGCCCCGACCAAGGGGCAAACGGAATTCCTGTAACTCTGATAAATTATGAGAACCAAACATTAAAACTCGAAGTCTCAAATGCAGGTATTCAGTACGAAGGAACATTGAATGAAGAGAATGTTATTGTTGGAACTTTTAAACAAGGAGGACAATCCTTCCCTTTAAATTTAACTAAGGAAAAGGTTGAAGCAGAAAAAGTGATTAGACCTCAAGAACCAACGAAACCTTACCCTTACTACACGGAAGATGTAAAGTTTGAAAACAAAAGAGATGAAATTATATTAGCAGGAACGCTAAGCTTACCTGAAAAAGATGGAAATTTTCCGGCTGTAATTTTAATAAGCGGAAGTGGACCACAGAACAGAGATGAAGAATTATTGGGACATAAACCCTTCCTCGTCTTATCCGACTATTTAACTAAAAACGGAATTGCAGTATTAAGATTCGATGACCGGGGAACAGCTGAGTCCACAGGAGATTTTGCATCAGCAACTTCATTTGACCTTGCAACAGATGTTGAATCTGCAATTACGTATTTGAAAACAAGAAAAGAAATAAACAAAAAGAAAATCGGATTAATAGGACATAGTGAAGGGGGAATAATTGCTCCATTAGTTGCTACTAAATCCAAAGATGTAGATTTTATTGTGTTGCTGGCAGGGACAGGCATACGCGGCGACCAATTACTATTAATGCAACAAGAATTGGTAGGAAGAGCTTCTGGAATTAGTGAAACTGATTTACAAAAAGCAAAAGTTATTAATAGAGGTGCTTTTGATATTGTAATAAAGTCGGATAATGCCGATTCCCTGGAAGCAGAACTAACAAATTATATTAAACAAGCCATAAAGGATAATCCGGAATCCCCAAAACCAGCAGGGATGAGTGATGAGGAATTTATAAAATTGAATGTTACTCAATTAATAGGTCCCTGGATGTGTAATTTTATAAAATATGATCCCGCGCCTACGCTGGAAAAGGTGAAGTGTCCTGTATTAGCCATTAATGGAGAGAAAGATTTACAAGTACCTCCAAAAGTGAATTTAGACGCAATAAAGAAAGCTCTGGAAAAGGGTGGAAATAAAAATGTTACAACAAAAGAATTGGCGAACTTAAACCATTTATTTCAAGAATGTGAAACAGGTTCGCCCAATGAATACGCTACAATTGAGCAAACATTTTCGCCACGTGCATTAGCAGAAATATTAAATTGGGTATTGACACAAGTGAAATAAATACCCTGGACCAGCACAAGCTATGAGTTGAAAAAAATCATTGAATGGTACGAAGCATCTCGATGATTTTTCTCCTTATGTTTATCAGTCTCAAATTATACTCCCCCTACCTCTGTCCATGTGGCGTACCGGGAATTGGTGTGACGATCTCCATGTCCACCGGTCCCATAACATATTCTGTGGGGCCCATGCGCATGCTCGACTTGTTGATCTCCTCCCAGGTAAGCATCTTGCCGGTGTAGGCTGCCTCTCTGCCCATGATGGCGGTGAGGGTTGACAGGGCCAGGTTCTCGGCTTCGACGATGGGCTGGTTGGTGCGAATAGCTGTTACCAGGTCGATATGCTCCTGTACATAAGCCGAGACTTTTACCGTCGTTGTTTCGTTGCCGTTAGCATCTTTGGGGTATTGGTATTTCCATTTGATGCTTCCATCAGGATTAAAAATTGTATTCTGACAGTTAGTGTAGCCCTCTGTTCCCCGGAGGTGCTCCGTGGTGGCATTAGCACAGTTATCTATTTGTCTCGACATAGAGTGCGAGTGCACGCCGTTGCCGTAGTAGAAATCTACGCTGAAGAAGTCCCACTGGTCGCCTGTGAGGCGACGGTGACGTGCTCCCCCTCCGATAGCTGATACGGGCTGGCCGCCGGCAAACCAGTTGATGATATCGATATTATGGACATGTGTATCCAGGAAATGGTCGCCACAGAGCCACCTGAAGTTGTTCCAGTTACGGACCATATACTCCATATCCGACCAATCTTCCTGGCGTGTTCTGTATCTCACATTGTTCTGCAGCCAGTAGTCGTTATCAGCTACTATATCTCCTATAGCACCGTTCTGCACCTGATTGTATGTCTCCAGGTAATCGCGTTGGTGACGACGTTGTGTACCACCCACGATGCTTATTCCTATGGCTTCGGCTTTTTTTGCAGAGCCGATAACCGACCTGATGCCTACGGGGTCGACGGCAGCCGGTTTCTCCATGAAGACATGCTTCTTGGCCTGCACGCAGGCTTCGAGATGCTCGGGACGGAAATGAGGAGGGGTAGCGAGCAGCACGATATCTACTCCCGAATCGATAAGCTTCTTATAGCCATCGAAACCGGTAAAGCACATGTTATCAGCTATATCAACGTTCTTATTCTTTTTCAGCTTGCCTCTGCAGAGCTGTAGCTGGTCGTCGAAAACATCAGCCAGAGCAACGATCTGCAGGTTAGGTCCTGCATTCAGGAAGTCGAAAGCAGCACCTGTTCCCCGGTTGCCACATCCTACCAAACCGGCTTTGAGGATCTCACCGTCGGGTGCCTGATCGAGCTTTTCGCTTGCCTGAATATTCTTGCTGTTCTTTTCTTTGCCACAAGAAGCAATAAGCGTACTTAAACCCATGCTTCCTACAACGCCTGCTGCCCCTGCTGTTCCAAGGAACCTTCTCCTGCTGACTGCCTTTTTATTTTCCATGATATAAGATAATTCTTTTTTTCAAATTTTAACTAATGGCTTATTTACCATTCCATTCACACACTACCCTGAAACCCACGTGGCGGCTATCGGAGTACCACCATATACTTTTCGGTATCTGTGGGTCGGTAACCAGCCAGGCATCGTGCTCCGTATGCTCTCTGGCGGCGCTACGCACATCTTTGGCGTCGCTCCAGTAAGCTCCACCCCGGATAACATGCTCCTCACCTTGTGAAGGGCCTTTGGGGTTGACGGCCACCTTGTTGCCGGTGGGGTAGCTATTATACACATCAGGACTGTACCAGTCGGAGCAAAACTCCGCCACGTTGCCCAGCATATTGAGCAAACCGTAGGGGTTCTCTTGCACGGCCGATGGATCCTGTGTTTTGTTGGGGCTATTGCCCATATAGATAACGTAGGAAGCTATGGTAGAGGTATCTGCGCCAAATATTTTGTTGAAAAATCCTTCCTTGGTATAGTCTTTCGGACTCCCTTCGAAGAAGTAAGCTGTTTCTGTACCTCCTCTGGCTGCGTATTCCCACTCTGCTTCTGTTGGCAGGCGATATTTCTTGCCGGTGATGCTCGTCAGCCACTGGCAGTACACTTCTGCAGCGTGGTGAGTCATGGTGATAGCCGGACGTGATCCTTTTCCCCACCCCTGGTCGGGTGCTCCCCAGGGAGGAGTAGCTCCCGTGATAGCATCCAGATCGCCACTTCCCGAGCTGGATGTCTCCGACTTACCCTCAGCGCTGGTTTGGGAGAAAAAGGCCATGTACTCGTCCCAGCTCACTTCGATCTTACCCATGAAGAAATTGTTGACTTTTATTCGACGCTGGGGACCCTCATCTGCATCTCTGAATTTTTCCTTCTCGGGGCTGCCCATGGTGAATATACCTTCGGGGATAGCTACCATATCAAAGGAGACCGATGACTTGGGTATGTATTCGGTGAAGGACTCAAATTTATCCACCACAGCCGGCTGGGTGTACACCTCTTTGTCGCCATCATCCGACAGGGCAAAATCCGTGGCGTGATCATGAAGAGCATTGGGGTCGTAGTGACCTACATCCAGGTGACACTGGATACATACTTTTCCTTCGGGGTTATTGACATAATCGAGGTGGGCATTAACACCTTTCTGACTCAGATCGAGTTGGAACAAGTTCTGGTGACAATATGTACAAGCCTCATTATAAGTGAATTTCTTTGCATGGGCCAGAGTAGATTTAGCTTCCCAGTCGAGCTTATCCTTATCTTTAAAGATAAAACCCCAGATATCTTTCAGGCCTGTCCGGGCTTTTTCCGTATAATGCCTGATACCTTCGGGAGGAAGGTGGCAATCGACACAATGCACCACCACTCCGGAGGTGTTACCGTAGTGAACAGACAGCTTCCACGAAGTAGTGGAGTGCGGATGGACGTGGCAGGCTTCGCACGAACTATCGGTGGAGGTATATTCCATAAACCGATAAGTGAACAGGATAAAAACTATGCCTGTTAATAATCCAATAAAAAAGATAAAACGAAAGTGTGAACCTGCGAAGGCCCAAGCCTTTTTAACACTTTTTCCAACCCTTGAAAACCATCCCATAAAACCCATAAACATCAGGATATTTGATTACTTTATCACTGCGCAAATTTACTTCAATTTTTATTTAGAATTGTTCTGAATGTTTGCGCTCTTGTGTGATATTGTGCCTCCTCCAGGTAGTGGATCAGGCTTTTTATATCGTCCCGACTTCTCAAGCCAAGCTGATATCCGCGCTCCATCGTGGCGGCGGCTTTTTTGTGCTTACCCAGACTGTCGGCCGCGATGGCCGACTGCTGGTAGGCAGGGAGGTACTTGTAGTTTTGTGCGATAATATCTTCGAAGATTTCCAGGGCCGACTCGTACTCACCTAGCGATATGAGGTTTCTACCGGCGAGGTCTTTTGCCATATCGTTCATCGGCTGTTGCTGTATGAGCTTTTCGGTGATGGCATTTGCTTGTTCGAAATTTCCCAACTGCCTGTAAGCCCATCCAAGATATAGTTGGGCGTACTCATTGGTGGGATCATCATGCAGGGCGCTTTTCAGCAGGAAGATGGAGGCCAGGAAGTCGCTGTTCCTATATGATTCTATGCCATGAAGATCGAGCTTTGATGGTCTTTTAACGACTGCACAGATAACCTTAGCGTCCATCTCCACTGTGTAGATACTGTTTTTGGGTGGCCAGTTTGCCGACTGCAGATAGTCGGGTCCCAGAAAAGTGTTAACGAAGATACCATAGTCCCAGTCGTGTTTAGCCCGCGCAAAGAAATGGGTATAAACAGAAGATATATTGCTATCCCTGGCGAAGTAGGGGTCGGGTGGGAAGTTGGAGGCCACCTTAAGCTTTTCTCCCGGCGCATTTTCCTCCAGATAAGTACGCAGCCATCGTGTTGCGGGTCCGAGGGAGTGGTAGTAGTAGTCTGTTTCATACTTGCTGAATGCCTTGTTTAGGCCGCTGGCCAGCTTATTGAAATAGACATATTCCACCGGGTGATATTTTATGGTATGGATGAGTGGTCCGACAAGGCCTATGATCAGTGCAATGATAGTTAAGCTTTGGAGGAATATTGGCTTTTTTATTTTCAGGAGGGCATCCCAGGAGCAGGCTGCGATGATCACTATAGCCGGATAAACGAATAATAGGTGTCGCCATCCGCCGTAGAGGTTAGAGGCTTTTATCATCACCCAGAAGAGGGGGAAGACGAAGGCGAAGCTCAATAAGATCAGGATAAGATATTTTGATTTTTTCCAGATAAGAAATTGCAGTCCCAGTCCGGCAATGACCAGGAGGGGGCTGGTGATCAGGATGTATTTGAGGGGGTAATAAGCCGGGAGGTTTTCCGACCATAGCCAGTGGCCCTCAAACAGTTGGCGTATGCTTATTGAGTAGTGTGTCATCACCTGCAGGGCTTCGAGGGAGTGTCTGATGGGTGCTTCCCGGGCGTAGGGCCAGGCGATAAGAGCCAGGAGGCATCCGGCAGTGCAGGCTAGTGTGGTAAGGAAGAAATAGGCCAAGCCATTTTTCCAGACGGGCCAGGTACCCAGGCCTTTTATTTCCTGGGAGAGTATCCATCTGAGGAAGATGAAGAAAAAGAATATAGGGATCAGTATCAGTCCGCCGGCACGTGTGCCAAAAGCGATGGCCAGGCCCAGGCACATCCATATCCAGGGTAAGGGTTTGATGAGGGGGTATTTTTTGATGACCACCAGTAGACCGTAAATAGCCATTATATAGCCCATGGCGAAGGGTATGTCCTTGAGGTTATTGTAGCTGTGCCCTAATATTCGGGGAGAGAGGAGGAGGAATAGTATTGTCAGTATTCCGGCCCGGTAGCCTGAGAGCCGGACGGCGATTAATCCGGAGAAAAGAATCAGCAGGGCACCCAGCAGGGCGTTAAGGATATGGCGGGTGAGGTAGGGGTTTTGGCTTTTAAGGAAGTGATTTATATAGAAGCTGAGGTTATCGATAGCCTGACCGTAGTATTTAAGGTTTGTTTTGGGGGTGTTTAGGGCAGACTGGTCGGCTCCATTTGTTTTGAAGTAGTTAAAAACATATTCCGCATGCTGGTAGTGGACCGGCTCGTCGCCTGATATTCCTGCGTTGATGCTCAGTAGGGGCAGGAGGATGAACAGCGAGGATGAAAGGATCAGAAACATCTTCCTGAAGGATAGCCATTCGGGTATCTGGAAGGGGCGTTTCATGGGCATTAGGAATAAAAATCTTTAATCAGGTAGAGGGGGCGGTTCTTCGACAAAAGCCATGACCGACTATATCGCAGATGCTCTGATCGCCAGGGGAAT
>CAYUNU010000191.1:0-5793 GCA_964446195.1 uncultured Porphyromonadaceae bacterium
TTCTATGGTTCTGGCTGGAGCTAATTTAATTGAACCGGGCGACAAAGCTCTTGTTATTTCAACTGGCTACTTTGGTGAAAGGTATGCCGACTTGCTTAAACGATACGGAGCCGATGTAGTCATTTTAAGAGCTCCGCTTGGCCAGATAGTTCCATTTGATATTATCGAAGATGAGCTTGCTAGTGGTGATTATAAACTGATGACCTTTACCCATGTCGACACATCAACTGCCGTTCTTAATGATCCTGAACCTCTTGGTGCTCTTGGGAAGAAATATAATGTCTTAACAATTCTGGATGGAGTCTGTTCAGTTGCAGGCGAAGAAATAAGGCAGGAAGAATGGGGAATTGATGTCGTTCTAACGGCTTCACAAAAAGCTATAGGTGTACCACCCGGACTTGCACTTTTAGTAGCATCTACGAAAGCAATAGAAACCTGGGAGAAACGGGAAACGCTTGTCGGGAATTATTATGCAGATTGGAGCAATTGGCTACCAATAATGAAAGCTTATGAAGCCAGAAAGCCTTCGTATTTTGGAACTCCTGCAGTTAACCTGGTGATGGGTTTGGAAGCAAGTCTTAAAATGATATTGGAAGAAGGTCTCGACAAACGATTTCAAAGACATCAGGATATGAGTTCTTTATTTCGTGAAGGGATATCTGAAATGGGGTTAGCCATGATACCTATGCACAAAGATCTATATGCTAACACCTTATCTGCCATATATTATCCTGATGGAGTTGATGGCGGAAAGTTCATATCTAAAATTAATGAAGCCGGAGTTATAGTTGCCGGCGGTCTTCTAGCCGACTTAAAATCAAAATATTTCAGAGTTGGGCATATGGGTAGAGTGAATACAAATGATATTGAAACTACCTTAAGTGCAATTCGGTTTGCAATAGAGAGTTACTAAAAATAATTATGAGTTTTTGTGTTGGATGGAGTAAGCTATTTATTTAAAATTAATATGAAGCGACAAATATTTTTTTCCCTTTTAATTTTATTGCTTTCAGGCTGTTCCGTATGGAAATATCAAGCCGATTATGTTGAGACTAATCCAAAGGTTAACACAGAATCCAAGCTTATTGAATATCAGGATAAAAAAACATACAGCTTTAATAATGGTGAGATAAAATTTGATAATCTCTTTGATGGCGCCCGTTTGAACAACTGTATACAGCTAAATGACAGCACTTTTGAGTTAACTATTTCCCCCGAAAATCAGCCGATAAATTCCTCCCCCTGGTATGCATTCAGAGTAATCAGCCAGTCGAGGAATGATATATGGCTCAAAATGACCTATAAATATGCCAAACATAGATATCACCCAAAGATTAGCAAGGATGGAGAAAATTGGCAAAAAGTAGCCGACGATAGAATTGCTTTATCTAATCGTGATTCGATTGCTACATTTCAGATCACTTTGGAATCAGATACAAGTTGGTTGGCAGCTCAGGAAATAATTAATACAGAAAAAGTAAAATTCTGGTGCTCCCAACAATCTGATAAAAGAAACATTAAGTACAAAAGATACGGTAAGTCAAAATTAGGTCGTCCATTACCGGTTCTCGATATCTGTTCCGGTAAAAAAAGAGGGAAGCCAATCGTTGTTATACTTAGCAGGCAGCATCGATTTGGGACATTTATTACACAAGTTCCGACGAACCCAATAATAAGAAGATGCATGGCTTTAAGGACCAGTGGTTGAGCAGCATTGAAAAAGGAATTGAGAACTATAAAGTTTTAGAAGAAAGCTCCGGCAACAAGCCAGTGTCTGTCTCGAAAAGTTGGTTCCAGGAACAGCTTCATGCTGTAGGCATAACCTATGAAATAGGCGACAACACACCAAGAGATTTCATCAAAACCAAAGGACGAGTTTCAGCTCAGGCCATGATGGAAATTTTAATTAAGCTTTAGCCAGTTCTTTAAGGGCATTTACAAACGTGTCCAGTTCTTTAGGTGTAGTGAACACATTTGGTGTTATTCTACATCCATGGACATTTTGTCCGTCTATGGCTACAGTATAGATTTTATACTTTTCCAACAATATCCTGGCAAGATCTCCTGGCTTAATACCCTTAATGCCCACATTTGCAATAGCACAGGATCGTTCTGGATCCTCAGGGGTATTTAGTATAACATTAGGTTCCTTTCTCACCTTGTCTGTCCAATATCTCTGCAGATACCTGAGTCTTTCCTCTTTTCGTTCCGGACCGATCATCAAATAATAATCAATCGCATCTGAAATGGCCAGGTCGGTATGGACTGGATGAGTTCCAATATGGTTCAATCTTGTTATGTCGTCTGCAGCTCTGCTCCCTTCAGCTAAAAGAGGCCATATATTGGGTATATGCTTCTTTTTAACATATAACAAACCAGCACCAAGAGGAACGCTCAGCCACTTGTGCAAGCTAGCCCCATAATAGTCGCATCCAAGCTCATCAATAGAAAAATCAATATGCGCTATGGCATGTGCCCCGTCAACCATAACCTGAACACCTTTTTTATGGGCCATGTCGCATATTTTTTTTATTGGAAGTATATGTCCGGTTATATTTATCATATGACAAACCATCAAGAGCTTTGTTTTCTTTGTAATAGCATCAGAATAAAGCTTAACTATTTCCTTATCAGATTTAGGATTATTTGGAATTGAAAGAACTTTATTCACAACACCATGTCTGTCAGCCACCTGTTTGAACATATTTAGCATTGCGCCATAATCCTGCTCAACCATTATAGCTTCGTCACCTTTTTTCCAATTAAAGCCACCAATAATCAGGTCCAGCGATTCGGTTGTGTTTCTGGTAATGACTAGTTCATCAGGAGAGCAACCCACAACACCAGCCAGCTTCTCAGTGACCTTCTTCTTGTTTTCAAACTGCACTGTGCGCATATAATGAGCGCCTTCCATATTAATATCCCTGATATGCTGTATATAACTATCAAGAGTCTTTTGAGGCTGAATACAGTAATAACCATTCTCAAGGTTTATGTATTCTGATTTAAGTTGGTACCCCTGCCGGATCCCTTTCCAAAATTTCTCATCTCCAGCAATATCCTCAGGAAGAATATCATCATGCATATCAATCCATTTTGCCAAAGCCGGGGCTGTTGGCAAAGCAACAAGGCTCAAAAATCCCATTTGTTTCAGAAAAGTTCTCTTATTCATAATAATACAGATATTGTTAATTATTTAGGACTCATTAAAGTTATAAATTTCCATTGTCAATAGGTAGAAATAATAAATTGTATTAGGTTTATTCAATCATTTTTTGAAAAACAATCTATAACATGAAAACTATTGGACTAATAGGAGGGATGAGTTGGGAATCCTCTGCGGTATATTATGAACTTATAAACTTGAAAGTCAGGGAGGTACTTGGAGGGTTCCATTCTTGCAAAAGTATAATGGTATCTGTCGATTTTGCTGAGATAGAAACTCTTCAACATAGTGGAGAATGGGCCAAATTAGACAAGATGATGGTGGCAGCCGCTCAACAACTTGAAAAAGCCGGAGCAGACATTATTGTTCTGTGTACTAACACAATGCATTTGTGTAGTAATGCCATAACATCGAACAGCTCTATCCCCTTCTTGCATATAGCTGAAGCTACTGGGCTGGAAATAGTTAAAAGAGGTATTAAAAAGGTTGCATTGCTTGGCACCAGGTTTACTATGGAGAAAGATTTCTATAAGCAATTCCTGATGGATAAATTTAATATTGAAGTTATCATCCCAGCTCTTGAAGGTGTTGAGCAAGTCCATAGAATCATTTATTCCGAGCTTGTACATGGTAAAATCAGGAATGAATCACGGGAGATTTATAAGAGAATCATTAGTGAGTTGGAAGAGAGAGGTGCAGAAGGAATAATTCTGGGATGCACAGAGATCCCTCTTTTAATTTCCGAATCAGATGTAAGTATCCCCACTTTTGATACTACCACCATTCATGCTGAGAAAGCTGTTGAATGGGCATTAGATGAATAGTGTAAACTGTAATTAGGTAAAAATAAGATATTTGCTCTATCGTGAATATCCTTTAAAAATAATACTCATCAAAACCCAACGTTTTGGATACACCTCTTATGCCATTTACCATTATTTTTATTGCAGTGGTATTTTTTATTATTATCAAGAAATATTCAAAGAAAAATGGCTGGCAAAAACCAAAAGTCCCATTCCCTGAGAAATGGAAAATAATACTTGGGACTAAAATTGCTTTTTATAATGCCCTATCACTTGAGGAAAAACATCACTTTGAATATAAGATACAGGAATTCCTTCTTAATTGCAGAATTACAGGAATCAAAACAGATGTTGACATAGAAGATAAATTACTTGTTGCAGCCAGTGCCATAATCCCAATATTTGAATTTAAGAATTGGAGATACAGCAATCTATATGAAGTTCTTCTTTACCCGGGTATGTTCAATGAGAAATTTGAAACCGATGGGCCAGACCGAAGAATTTTGGGCATGGTTGGCACCGGATACATGGAAGGTAAAATGGTGCTTTCCAAGCCAGCTCTTCATCATGGATTCAGGAATGAATCAGACAAGAAGAATACAGCAATACATGAATTTGTACACCTGATTGATAAATCTGACGGTAATGTTGACGGAATACCTACCTTATTATTGGAAAAACAATATGTTATCCCTTGGCTTGATCTGATTAACAATAAGATAGACGAAATTTACGCTGACAAATCCGATATCAATCCATATGGTGGAACCAATAAACAGGAGTTCTTTGCTGTTGCTAGTGAATACTTTTTTGAAAGGCCAAAACTGCTTGCACAGAAACATCCTGTATTGTATAAACTTCTTGAAGAAATCTTCGACCAGGACATGAAAGTCAGAAATCTCAATAAGAAAAAATTAAGTATTGGCAGGAACAGCCCCTGTCCATGCAATAGCGGATTGAAATTCAAGAACTGCTGTGGTAAAGAGCATTTCTCTTAGTCAGCTGATTCTATGTTGAACAGAAAAGCCCCGACTAAACATTTCTGTTCCATCAGGGCTAAACCTAAAGATAGATACCTACTCATAAAATTCGATATATAATTGTCCAGCTTCGATCAGGTATTAAAGCGATAATCATTTTTTGGATGACCCTGACAAGAGGCTAGAAACAAAAACAGGAGCAACGAAAGCCACAACAGAGAGATATTTTTATGGTTTACCAAGAGCTTTAAGAATTTGACCTAGTATTAGTTGACCTAAAGTTAAACAGAAAACTGGAATAACATTAACTCTTAAAAAAAACATTCGAATTCAAATTCGTAACTTGCTTTAATTTTTCGAAACACTATGAAGAACCTAATATTGCTTGCCATTATTTTCACCTTGGGACCATGGCTTGAGACAAGTGCCCAGGATAAAGTTTCTAATTTAAATACTTTATGGTACGAGCAAGAAGCAAATGAGTGGTATGAAGCATTACCCCTGGGAAATGGCAGGATGGGAGCCATGGTTTATGGCGGTGTTGAAAAGGAAACATACGACATGAATGAGGAGACTCTTTGGTCTGGAGGTCCACATTGTTATGATAATCCCGGAGCGGCAAAATACATCCCTCAGTTTAGAGAATTAGTTAAGAACAAGCAGTTTAAGAAAGCTGCTGAACTGGGGGATAAGCGCATGCTTGGGATTCCGGCTTTTCAACAGGCCTATCAATCTTTAGGGAGTCTTTCTCTCGAATTTGAAAACCCCGGCGAGATTGATAATTACCGAAGAGAGCTTAATATGAGCACAGGAATAGCCAGTGTTTCGTATATTAAAAATGGTG
>CAYUNU010000191.1:5803-6971 GCA_964446195.1 uncultured Porphyromonadaceae bacterium
TTTCAACATAAAATTGTTGAGTCCTCATCCTAATCAGATCAGCATTGAAAACAATAAGATGATGGTTTTACAGAGGCAGGTTCCGGGCCAAGAAGAAGCAAGTTTATTGGGTGAATGGAAAGGTGAAGGAACCCGTTTTGAGGCATGCATACAAATAAAAGATACAGATGGAACAACAATAAGCGGTGATAATTCTATTTCAGTTAAAAATGCTAAATACGTAACATTGATCTACACTGCTGCAACGGCGTATGAGAATTATCGCGACATATCCGGCGATCCAGCAGCTAAATGCGCAAATATTCTACAGGCTGCATCAAAATACGATTTTCAGGATTTGCTCAAACGTCATATTAAAGATCATCAAAATCTGTTTGACCTTGTTTATTTTGAAATTGGAAGCAGGGATTTTTTGAACCTTATGGGGTCATCACGACCAGGAGGTCAACCCGCTCAACTTCAAAGTATATGGAGAGGAACGGCTCCTGTCGATTTTCTAATCAAGGATGAGAATGGTTATTTGGTAACATGCCCGGCCATATCTTTCGAGCAAGGATTCAAAATGGAAGACGGAACGACTGGTAGGGTTTGCATGGGACCTACCATGGATATGCAAATATTACGCGCCTTGTTTTCTAATTGTATTGAATCCTCTAAGATATTAAGGATGGATAAAGAATTTCGCGAGCAGCTAATTTCAATGCGAGATAAGCTCGTACCAACGCGTGTCAACCCTGAAACCGGCCGTTTGTTGGAATGGAGAGATGAACGTGAGCCTGATAATCTGCGAACTGGTCAGTTAGGACACTTATGGGGACTTTGTCCGGGAGAGGAAATCACCCCCTGGAATACCCCACAACTGGTAGCTGGAGCGGAGAAATCATTTTTGCATCGCGAATTCCAATTAGGAAGCTGGTGCAGCGGTACTCGCTTGAATTACAGTGCCCGTCTTCACAATGCAAGCGGGATAACTATTAAATCCAATTCGGACAATAATTGCATTTTTAGATACAAAGGTTTGTTATAGCACTTAAAACAAAATTAGGTGAAGTTTATCATCTCAACAGTGATCTAACAATGAGGCTAATAGAGGGAAATGACTAACAAAATCGTAATGAAAAAAACAATAGCAAAAATTCTATTATTCCTTATACCAGTTTGTACGACC
>CAYUNU010000192.1:0-6935 GCA_964446195.1 uncultured Porphyromonadaceae bacterium
CATCCCTGATCATCTGTTAGGTGTAGATGGAGGGTATTCATTTTATGCATAGCCAGATTATCGATGGTTTTAAGAATGTATTCCTTCGGCATAAAATGCCTTGATACATCCAGCATAAAACCACGCCATTGTAGTCGAGGGAAATCAGATATTTCAATTGCTTCTATTTCGACATCTGGATTCATTATTTGAAGTAGGGTTTGCACTCCATAAAAAAGACCGGCTTTTGCCCTTGCCTCAATTTTCACTCCCTCGTTTCCTGATGTTAAAACGTATCCTTCATTACCCAGTGAATCCGGTAGTTGTTTGTTTAATCCGAGTAAAACTTCTGAATTGGAATCTCCTGATGTTAAAACAATTCCAGTGTATGATTTTACTTCATCAATAAAGAATTTTGAGATCTCTGAAAGACTCTCATCCGAAACCCCAATAGTTGTCGTAGAGCTTAGAGAAAAACTTCCTTTGACCATTTTAAAACTTACAGGTTTTGGAATTATTGTCATGCTGAGTTCCTCCCGTGGGTTACATTGGGATAGGGATAGTATTAGAATTACCATTGCTGGTATTAGACCTTTTTTATTCATCATTGATTATATTGTAATTTTTAAAAATATCAATTTCAACCCGCAACCCGCAACCCGCAACCCGTAACCCGCAACCCGCAACCCGCAACACAGAGTCCCTACAGTTCTTTTATTTTGATGTTACGGAAGCTGACGTTATTGCCATGATCCTGCAAAAGGATATGTCCTTTTTCTCCTTCTCCAAAATCAGGATAAGAAGCGTATTTGCTTTTCTGAACCAGGGCACGGTAAATTTGTGAACCTCTTTCATACTCAACAACTTTCGATCCATTTAACCAATGCTCAACATGTGATCCCTGAACTACAATCCTGGCGGTATTCCATTGTCCGGGTTTGTTTGGCTTTACGCTTTTGTCGGAAGGAATCAGATCATAAAGTGATGCAAGAGTTCTGTCTCCTCCAACTCCATTTTTTGCATCAGGATGTACAGCATCATCCAGGATTTGGTATTCGAGACCTATTGCGGATCCAACCCCTTTGTTCAGTCCATCAACAACGAAATACTTGATGCCACTGTTTGCACCTGTAGTGATATTAAAGTCAACAGTTAGTTCGAAATTTGCATACTCCTTAATTGTAACTATATCGCCGCCATTGGTGCTTTCGTTTCCGCCGGATTCAAACACACTTAGTACTCCATTGTCCATACCCCAGCCGGTATCCGGGAATTTCTCCTTACTTGCACCTCTCCAACCACTGTTTGTTTTGCCATCCCACAGAAGTTTCCAGCCAGCTTCTTGTTCCTCTATAGTAAGGGTATTGGGAATGCTTGAGATTTCTTTAAGTTCGCAATTGACAGGCCACTTATACATGTCGAGGTTTTTTGTAACTATCCTGATGTCTTTCCAGATAACTTTGATCCCTTCTTTACTTTTGTTACTACCTACGCCGTGAACCTGAAAAGCGATGAATCCGCTTGGATCAGCATCATCTATGAGGTTAGCAGCATGAACCCCATTTATCCAGGTCTTTATTGTATTGCCTATGGCTTCGACATGATAATGATTCCACCCATTGACTTTATATGCTGCACCTGCTATTGGATTATGGTCCAATGGGTATAGCCAACCTCGTCGGGCTTCGTCATACACACCTGCGCTCCATGCTCTGTCTGAAGGGTCGATCTCTATCTGATAGCCATGAACTCTACCGTTGTTATATTCTTTATAACTATGACTTCTTATCTGGACGCCGGAGTTAAGGTTTGGGTCACAAAGCACATCGTATTCCAAGATAAAATCAGAATAATCTTTTGTTGTGGCCAAAAAGCTATTTGGTGTATTCATGACAGTACTTCCGATCAACATACCATCTTTAACAACATATTTGGCTTTGCCATTGAGCTGTTTGAAGCCACTAAGATTTTTACCATTAAAAAGATCCACCCAGTCGCTCTGTGCAAAGGCTGATGATGATAATAATGTTAGGCTCAGGATGATAGATAAATATTTGAATTTCATATTATTAAGCTTTAGTTTGTTTTCAGGAAGTAAAGTTAAAAAAACCTGATGATAGGGCAATGATTCAAATAATGTCTTTAATTTTGCAGTTCTAAAATTTTAACATTACAAACATGGATAATTTTGAATTTTATAATCCTGTACGGATACTTTTTGGGAAAGGACAAATAGCTAATATTAGCAATCATATACCTAAAGGAGTGAAGATACTGTTGGCTTATGGAGGGGGTAGCATCAAGCTAAACGGCGTTTACGACCAGGTGAAAACAGCACTTACTGGTTGGGAAGTGCTTGAGTTTGGAGGCATCATGCCAAATCCCAAGTATGAAGCTATACTTCCTGCAGTTAATATAGTTAGGGAAGAGGGGATAGAATTTATTTTAGCTGTTGGAGGTGGCTCAGTTGTAGATGCTGTCAAGTTTATTGCAGCGGGAAGCCAATATACCGGTGATGACCCCTGGGATATTTTGAATAAGGGAGCAGAGGTAAAAGCAGCAGTACCTTTTGGTGTTGTGTTAACCTTGCCGGCCACTGGGACTGAGATGAATGGGAATTCAGTAATATCTCGTGAATCCACTAAAGAGAAGTTTGCTTTCTCATCTCCAAAGGTACTCCCATTATTTTCTGTACTGGATCCGGAGACAAGCTATTCATTGCCAGTTAATCAGGTTGTAAACGGGGTGGTTGATGCTTATGTTCATGTTATCGAGCAATATTTAACATATCCCTCCAAAGCTCCTGTGCAAGACAGGTATGCCGAGAGTCTTCTTCAAATTCTAAAAAAAGAAGGCCCTTTGGCCTTAGATGCAGTTTCCCCTGATTATGATAATCGTGCAAGCATCATGTGGACTACAACCAATGCTCTTAATCATTTTTTATCTATGGGAGTAAAGACGGATTGGGCTACACATCAGATTGGGCATGAGCTAACTGCCCTTCATGGCTTAGATCACGCAGTTACTCTGGCTATTGTCTTGCCAGGTGTACTTAATAGTGTTAAAGAGGCACGCCGGGAAAAGTTACTACAGTATGCTGAGAGAATCTGGGGACTTAGCGGGTTTGATCATGTTGCGGTTATTAATGAGGCTATCTACCGTACTGAGAATTTCTTTGAATGTCTTGGTATCAAGACCCATTTATCCGATTATGGAATTGGGATGGATACCATTGATCTTATTGAGAAGCGCCTGACAGACCGAGGTGTCAAGATACTAGGCAATGCCAATGACGTAGAGCTTTCAGATGTGAGAACTATTCTCGAATCCAGGTTGTAGCTTCGGGTTTCGGGTTGCGGGTTTCGGGTTGCGGGTTTCGGGTTTCGGGTTGCGGGTTTCGGGTTTCGGGTTAGGAGAAGATGCTGTAGAGTATTATCATTATTACTATTAGTATAGCTGATAGGATGCGTGGGTCTGATATTCCTGTAATTTTACCTTTGGTGATAAAGCTCAAGGGGTTATCCAGAGTGAACAGGTCGATCTGATCAGGTCGCGGTTTAGGTGTTAGGTAGCTCACTGTAAAGTACACTACTGATAAGATCACAAATAGCCACCAGCCCTGCATCATGTATGGGATACCCCAGTTTTCGGTAATAATCTTTACGTCGCCGAAAGCAGGGAAGTCGATCATAAAAGCGATAGCCCCGAGAATAAATCCCATAACGATGGTAACAAAGGACGCTTCTTTTGTTCCTCTTTTTGAGAAAACGCCATAGAGAAATACAACAGCTATTGGGGGTGCAAGAACTGCTAGTATTGTGTTGATAGCGTCGAAGATGCTTCTGAATCGTTCAATCATAGGTGACCAGGCAATAGCCAGTATCATCACAGCCACAGCTGTCCATCGACCTATCGTCACCTGCTGCTTGTCGGTTGTTTGTGGGCGTGCTCTTTTAACAATATCCACTGATACAAGGGTTGCAGAAGAGTTTAATGCTGCTGCGATAGTGCTCATTAGGGCGGCCATAAGAGCTGCTGATAACAGGCCTTTTAGCCCTGTTGGGAGCAATTCGGTTATGAGAACAGGTAAAGCATTATTTGCATTATCGCCGATGATATCACCAAAAAGAGCATAAGCAAGAATACCAGGTATGACCATAATAAAAACGGGAAGTATTTTTATGAAGCCGGCGAAAATGGGACCAATCTGGGCGTCTCTTTGAGATTTGGCGCCCAGAACTCGTTGAACGATAGTCTGATCTGCACACCAATACCAAATACCAATAACAGGATAGCCAAGCAGAATAGAGTACCAGGGCAGGTTGGGACTGCTCTCTGCGCTTCTTAACAATACAAGTTGGTCGGGTCGCAGCACTGCTTTAAGCTCGGCCAGGGAATGTATGCCCTTGTCGGGTAGCGCGAATATGGCAATACCTGCCATAATGCTGGCTCCAAGAATCAGGATGACTGTTTGAATAGTTTCGGTTATAACCACTGATTTAAGGCCACCAAGAACGGTATATATTGATGTTATAAGGGATATAATTATTATGCTATACCATTTGTCGATTCCGAAGAATGTTTCAAAAACCACAGCCCCTGCATATAGGCTAATACCAATATGCATAAATAGAGCTCCGATTATTGCCAGGAAAGCGAGTAGTGATCGTGATGCTCCTCCATATCTTTTTTCGAGAAATTCGGGTAGGGTAGATATCTTATTTTTGAAATAGAACGGGGCAAAAACCAAACCTAAGAGTATAAGCAGAAAAGTGGCCATCCATTCAAAATTACCCTGAACCATTCCATCCCGATACCCAGCAGCTGCAAGACCAACGAGATGGATAGTTGAGATGTTGGACGCGAATAAAGCTGCTCCAACAAAAGCCCAGTTTAAGGATCTTCCAGCCAGGAAATAGGAGCTGGATGTCATCTTCTGTTTTCTTACAACCCAAACTCCAACAGCTAGAATTCCAAGCAGATAAATGATGATTATTGCTAGGTCAAGGATCGGTATGTTAATTCCACCATTCATAAGGCAAGTTCAATTTAAATTCAAAAATAATGCATTACATAATGCCGAAAGGGACCTCGATTGCATAGAACAAGATCCTGCCAAGTATCTCATTGGCGAAAATGCAGCAAGCTGCCACCAAAGCCGGCCACATTAATTTCTTACACTCATTAGTATTGGACCGTATATTCAAAATGGACAAAAATATGAAGCCCAGTGATAAAATTTGAAAAGCCAGTCGGAAATAGAAGACTAAGGTATAATCCTCCAGGAGTAGTTTGAGACTCAGTTGGCTGGCAGTACTATTTTGATCGAGGTAGCTGAAAAAGATTGGTATGAATAAAATTTCAAGCAAAAGCACTATGCCTGATATCCATGCCAGGCTTTGCTGGCCCGACAAGCTTCCTTTTTTTATTTGGAAGAGGAGAAGGAAAATACCTCCCATTGCTAGTGTTGCCGCAATAAAATTAAGAAAGGTGAATACAGGTTGCCACACTGGAATGGGTAAGGAGGAATATATCCTTGACATAGTAAAAATCAAAACGATGCCTGAAATTGTAGAAAGGTTTAGAAATATCAGTATGAGCCTTTTCCATTCCGAAATGGTGAAAATTAGCAAGGTGAACAAGCCTGTAAAGAATAAATAGACTATCAGTAAAAAAATCTCCTTACTCAGCCATGAGGAAGACAAGTTTTCAAGAGCATTAAGTGCTCTAAAGGGTTTTCCTAAGTGAAAAATGGATATGAATACCGCAATAAGTGCGAATAATGATGCCATTACTGGTATTGTTCTGAACTGAGCAGGGAAGTGTGTCTTATTTCTGAAAGTAGGAAGGAATACTATGAAATTATATAGGATAAGTGTTCCCACCGATAATTGGCAGAACAGAGTAAATCCGATGAGTGGTATATCCTTAATGATCATTTTTCACCTCCTCTACGTTAGCAATAATGGCTTTATTTGATTCTGCTGTAAGTGATTCGGGGTGTGGCTTTATTACGAGAGCTGGTTTGGTTATTTTTGGGTCTGGGATAGGGTACACCTTACTCAGGTCCCCATGTTTTTTTCTAAGTTCCGATAATTCTCCAAAATCCAGTGCTCTCATCGGGCAAGAAGCGACACAGGAGGGAGGGTTTCCAACTTCCAGGTAGTCGATGCAAAAATCACACTTTGTCATTATTCCGGAATCCCTATCAAATTGAAGAGCGCCATACGGGCATGCCCATTCGCAATATCGGCAACCTACGCATTTATCAGGATCAATAGTCACCAAACCGTTCTCAGGATTTTTTTCCAGTGCTTTGGTTGGGCAAGCTTTAACACAGCCAGGATCTTCGCAGTGATTGCATGAAATTGACAAGTTGTAAGTACTGACGTTTGGTTTCCATCCTCCTTCAGATTTCTGTTCCCATGATCCTCCGGACACCTCATAAACGCGTCTCCACAGTATGCCTTGACTAAGATTATTTTTGTCCTTGCATGCTACCTGGCAGGTTTTACATCCAGAGCAGGAAGATGTATCTATATAGAATCCTAACTGACTCATATCTCCATTTTATCTAAGCCGTTTTATTTCAACCATAATTGTATGCTGCGCATTTCCAAAAGCCAGCGGGGTCCATCTTTCTGAGGTCAGTGTGTTCACAGAACCACCTACGTCAACTCCATTTTTATCGGGCTCCCACCATGCTCCCTGTGGAATTGAGATAACCCCCGGTAGTATTCTTTGGGTTAACCTGCATTTAAGTTTAACCTTTCCCCTGTCATTATAAGCCAAAACATCATCGCCATCGCTAATATTTCTTGATTCGGCATCAATGGGGTTAATGAAAATTCTTTGGGGAAAAGCTTCCTGTAGCCAATCAACATTATTATGTGTTGAATGTACTCTTCCCATATAGTGTGGTCCTACAACCTGAAGAGGGAATGTGGCTGGCCATG
>CAYUNU010000193.1:0-6903 GCA_964446195.1 uncultured Porphyromonadaceae bacterium
CACAAGCCTTTAAAGTTTCCTCCTGATGAAAATACATGTCAACAAAAATACCCGTGCCACAGCGTATCATTTCAATAGCTGAAACCATTGAGCCAAGAAACACATTCTTAGGATTGGCATATTTGGCCTCTGCCGGCCAGATATGATCCTGGAGCCAGCTATCTAATGGTAGATCATTCCCAATACCTCTGAATATCGACATGGCGGAATGTGTGTGCCCATTGAAAAAGGTAGGCATAACTATACCG
Source organism: uncultured Porphyromonadaceae bacterium (assembly GCA_964446195.1). Classification (GTDB taxonomy): domain Bacteria; phylum Bacteroidota; class Bacteroidia; order Bacteroidales; family UBA12481; genus JAUVKA01. The sequence goes on from CAYUNU010000193.1 coordinate 249, forward strand.
CCCTTAGCATCTACAGTCTTTTTAGCAAGGTAATCCTGATGTCTTTCTTCTGACCCTATATACTCTATACGTTCATCCTTAATCAGGATTAACCCCTTGGAGTATTCAGTCCAATCCTCATCCAAAGTAAGAATAAAACCATTCCGAATGGCTAAGTCAAATTCCTGATTGTCTTCGTAAGGAATATTACTCATTGCTGCCTCCCTTTGGATATGTGTTGAACAGATGAGGGAATGCTACTCTAACTTTGAGACCAAACTTCTTTGCTTCAGAATAGATGACCTCCTCATCAATACTTAGAACCTTTCTATCCTCCATGATAAGTCTGCCATCGACAATAAGAGTTTTTATATCATGATGTTGGGCTGTACTTACGAGAGATGAAAATGGATCTATAAGAGCTTGATTATGAATGGAACTTAAATCAATAATTTGTAGATCAGCTTTAAACCCCTGACGTAATTGTCCTATCTGTCTCATTCTGTATATTTCATATCCTGATTTTGTACCCATTTCCATAACCTGCCTTGCCGGTAATAAGGTTGGATCATGGTTAACTCCCTTATGGATCAGATAAGCTGTTTGTAGCTCCCTAAGCATACTCAAATGATTATTACTGGCTGCACTGTCCGTCCCTATACCAACCCTCACCCCTTGCCTAATAAGATCCTTAACCGGACAAATACCTGATCCCAAAACCATATTACTGTGAGGGTTATGAATAACTGACACACTGTTGTTAGCCAGGATTTTAATGTCCTGATCACTTAGATGAACTCCATGAACTGCGATAAAATGATCTTTAAATACACCAGTTCTTTCCAGAAGTTGAACCGGACTCAGGCCATATTTTGACTGTATATCATCTACTTCTTGCTTTGTCTCACTAAGATGACTGCAAACTGGAATCTTCCATTTACGGGCTAGTTCACCGGTCCTTTCATATAAATCAGGCGTGCAACTAAATGGGGCATGAGGAGTGAGGTATACAGAAATCAGGTCGTTGTCGGCATATTTGCAGATCATCTCCTCAGTATAATCAAATGTTTCCTGTGAGGAGCCAGATGATGGTGTTTTATCATTGAATAATCCTTCGCCCAGGAAAGCCCTTAATCCAGATTCTTCAACTGCCTTTCCAACTGCCAGTGAATGGAAATCCATATCTGCCACCGACCCGGTTCCGTTATGGATCATTTCTATCAGAGATAAAATGGAGCCCAGATAAACATTGTCAGGATGTGAATAGGCCTTTTCGAGTGGCCAAATAGCCTTTTGCAACCAGTTATGCAGACTGAGATCTGTTCCCAGACCTCTGTATAATGAAAGACTTAGGTGGGTGTGCTGGTTGAAAAAGGCCGGAAGGATATACTTCCCATCAGCATAAATTGTTTTAAGAGCCTTGTATTCAGGAGCGTCTTCCTTTTTCCCAATGAATTTAATAATTCCTGATTTAATTAATATCAAGCCATCGTGGATGGTATGGTTTTCATCATCCATAGATAATAAAGTACCCCCAACCAGGGCTAAATCAAATATTTGCTTAGTCTCTTTCAATATAGTTTGTCTGAATTAGCGATTGGTGGTCTATTATTATGATGGGAGGCATTATTCTGATATAATTCACCAATTGCACAGAGTAGCCCTTCACTGAACAAGGGTCCTATCAATAGGAAACTGCCAGGGTTTGAGTTGTTATCAAAACCATTGGGTAACAATATAGATGGATGACCGGTTAAGTTAGTTAATGTTAGTTGATTACCTCCTCTTGTCGGTGAAATAATCACATCAATATTCTTCATCAACTCATTCATTTCCTGGATTAGCAAGGTACGGATCCTGTTTGCCTGGATATATTCTACTGCCGGGATTAAACGAGAGCTTCTGAAACTGTTTGGCCATGCCCATGCTCCCTGACTAACGAGCAGGCTATCGCGGTTTGATAGTGTAAGCTGGTTAAATGCAGCAGCAGCTTCAGCGGATAATATTATTCTTAATGCATCGACAGGAAAGTCCTGCGGCAATGTAAGCGGTATTAATTTAGCTCCCTGTTTTAAAAAGATATCCAAGGCAACTGAGTCATTGTAGTGATTAGAATACTCTGCATCGAAGTAATCTTTTAAATAGCCTATTCTTAAACTCGATAAATCGACTTTATCAGGATAAACATAGGCTGCCTCAATAGATGACAGGTCCCTCGAATCTTCACCACGTATGTAATCCATAACAATGCCACAGTCGATAGCATTGCGGCATATTGGTCCTATCTTATCCATCGACCAACTAAGAGCCATGGTACCATATTTGCTCACAACACCATAGCTGGGTCTTAATCCAGTTACGCCGCATCTTGTTGATGGTGAAACTATTGAACCCAGTGTTTCTGTACCTATGGCAAAAGCAACTAATCCTGCACTGGTAGCTGAGGCAGGTCCCGCAGATGAGCCACTCGATCCGTTTTTCGGATTCCATGGGTTGCGGGTAGTTCCTCCAAACCATACATCACCCATAGCCAAAGCACCGCTGCTTAGTTTTGCGATTAAAACAGCACCAGCTTCCTGTAGCTTATCAACAACAGCAGCATTATTATCTATTACCTGATCTTTATACGGCATTGCACCCCAGGTTGTAGGGTAATTTTTTACGGCCATTAAATCCTTAACCCCAAAAGGAATTCCATGCAGAGGTCCCCTGTATTTTCCTTCTTCTAACTCTTTGTCCATCCTGGCTGCAGTTTCTAAAGCCAGTTCCTCAGTGAGGTTAACAACACAAAACAAAGTGTCGTTGAAAATTTTAAGCCTTTCAAGGTATAGCTTGGTCAGTTCCAGAGAAGTAATTTTCCTGTTTTTGATCAGAGAGGCCAACTCTGGAATCGACATGAAGGCTATGTCAACTTTATTGTCAGGCAGCTCAATATCCATTGGCAAAACCCATGTGTTCAGAGGGCTAAAAGAAGAATATTGAAACCCTGCCGGGATGGGATTGAAAACAAGAGCCGGGGAGACTGAATTGTCTACTGAGAATTCACGAATTTCTGAGTAAGAGCTTTTATTGGATCTTACACTTCTTGACATCTGTCTGATTTCACTTTTGTCAAATTCTAATCCTACAACTTCAAGCGAGGACCTTATTTTGGTTGTGTCTTCAGAATTGCTGCCTCGACTTTGTCCATTAGTATAGGAAATGGAAAAAAACAGTACAAGAATAGCCGTGAAATGTCTATTATATGTCATCATAATTAAAAGGGTAGACGTTCAAAAATCAGGATTAAAGATATACCTATTCCTGCACCAGAAATAACGAGGTTCCACTCTCTTGGCTTGGCTTTTAGTAAATTGATAACTATCAACCCGGCAATAATAAAACCACTTACAATAATTATTTGCCCAAGTTCAATGCCAAGGTTGAAGGCGAAAAGGGGGCCAAGGAGACTGTCTTCTTCACTTAGCAAGGCTCTTAGGTAGTTAGAGAATCCTAAGCCATGTACGAGTCCGAAAAATAGTGCCAGCCCATACTTATATTTATGATGACCAATAGAATATGATTCTTTTCGCTGTAAAATATTGCCAATGGCAGTAAGTAAAATGGTTACAGGAATAAGGAATTCTATCCAATCGCCAGATATCCTAACTAAATTCAAAGTTGCCAGAACAAGAGATGTTGTATGTCCTAAGGTAAAGGCGGTAATCAGGATAAGAATTTTTTTCCAATGCCTTATTTGATAAACGGCGCAAAGGACAATAATAAATAAAATGTGATCATATCCCTTGAAATCAGCTATATGCTGTAATCCGAGATTGAGATAAAGGTGAAATGTAGTCATATCATTCTAAACTGGATTTAAAAGTATTAATTTTGTTTTGAATCAGCCCATAATGATGACAGGGATTAATTTAATATTTGGAGTTTTATTTTCTTTAATGAGTCATCCTCTGCATATGTCGTATACAAATATTGAATATGTTGACTCATTGCAAAGATGGGAGATGTCTGTTAAATTATTCAAGGATGATTTTGGAGATGAGCTTCTAAGGTTATATGGAAAAGAGTTGATAGTTAATGATACATTGAATTCTGATGTAGAGTACTATTTTAATCAATATTTGAAGGAAAACTTTCTCTTACAGATTAATGATGAAATTATTAAAACTGACTCACTGAAATATAAAGGAACGAAGATAAATTTTGAAGCTGTTTGGCTCAATTATTCATTTATTACCAAGGAATTACCCAAATTTATCAAAATAAGAAATGAATTAATGTTTAGTTTGTTTCAGGATCAGAAGAATTTGCTGATCTTTAACTATAAAGGCAAGCAAAAGGCTTATCAGTTCAGGCATAACAAGCCGGATATAGAATTTGAAATTGATTAATAATGGAGCGATTTTTGTGATTATGGCTGTTTATATGATAAAGGTAGGATCAAAATATTTTAGACTGGTAGTTGTCATTTTCCTGATGACGGGCTTGTTTCCAATTGATACTTTTGCTACCCATAATCGTGCAGGAGAAATTACTTATCAGCAGATTGGCGAGCTTTCTTATAGAATAACATTAATAACATATACGGCCACCGGGCCAGGTACTGTGGCTGACAGAGATTTTCTTGATATTCAGTTTGGTGACGGCACCTACGCAAATGTTGCCAGGATTGAGGAAGTTTATTTACCTGATTTTTACAAGAGAAATAAATATGTTACTGAACATACCTATCCTGGGCCAGGTACCTACCAGATCGTTATGGAGGATCCAAACAGGAACGAAGGCATTGAGAATATTCCCAACTCAGTAAATACTGTATTCTCTATAAAGACTATCCTGGTTATTAATCCACAGATTGGCTATAATAGTACACCGGTTTTACTTAATCCTCCAATCGACAAAGCAGCCCTTGGCCATACATTCATCCATAATCCGGCCGCTTTTGATCCTGATGGTGACAGCCTTTCTTATAAACTGGCTATCTGTACTGAGGAATCAGGTAAGGAGATAGAAGGTTATACCTTCCCTGCTTTTTCCGACTCGCTTGTTGTTGATGAAATAACTGGCGATCTTATCTGGGCAGCTCCAATGAAAATTGGTAAGTATAATGTTGCTATGACTATTGAAGAGTGGAGGCATGGGGTGAGAATAGGCCGCATACAGAGAGATATGCAGATTGAGGTGTATCCAACAGAAAACGAGCCTCCTATTATCGAACCAATGGAAGCGGTTTGTGTTATTGCCGGGGAATTATACCAAACAGAAATAACAGCCACAGATCCTGATTCAGATTCCTTACAAATAACTGCTAGCGGTGGACCATTTAGTCTTGAAAAAGATTCAGCTCTATTCCGACAGGTCTTGTCTGTTCCAGGGCTTGCAAAAGCGTATTTTACCTGGCAAACAACCTGTGATATGGTAAGGAAACAGCCATACCAGATTATTGTTAAAGCCAAAGACCTTAATGCTGATATAAGTTTAGTCGATAGTAAAAGTCTTGAGATACAAATAAATGCTCCCGGACCAACAATGCTGCAGCTTACTCCGGGTTCATCGTCTATGGTGCTTGATTGGGAAGTGTGTGAATGTGATAATATTGTCGGATATCGAATTTATAGAAGAAATGGCTCTGCTACTTTTGATCCCGGGCCATGTGATACAGGGATACCGGATGGGCTGGGATATGAGTTAATAGGGAACGTTGAAGGACATAGTACCAATAGTTTTTTGGATACAAATGGCGAGCTAGGCCTTAATCAGGCAACAAACTACTGCTATAGGGTAATAGGTTATTATGCTGATGGGGCAGAGACTTTTACTTCTAATGAAGCATGCGCCGAGCTGGTGAAAGGTTTCCCTCTGGTAACTAAGGTTAGTGTAGAGAAAACACATATTACTAGTGGTGAGATAGCTATTGCCTGGCTTACTCCAACTGCTAATGAGCTGGTTAATACCAGTGGACCGTATAAATACCTTATCTATAGGGCCGAAGGGCAACATGGTCAGAACCCCGTACTCATCGATTCACTCACGGGTTTGGAATCAACTGAATACCTGGATAAAGGCATAAATACTGCTGAAAAATCATGGTCATATCTGGTTCAACTGATCAACGATGCTCCCGGCAACAGATTTCCTATTGAGACAGCCCAGCTGGCATCCAGCTTTTTTCTTGAGCTGGATCCTTTTCACGAAGCACTTAATCTTCACTATAATGCCAATGTACCATGGCAGAATTACGAATATACCATATATCGCGGAGATGAAGTGGTGCAAGATTCAGTGGGTACATCGGAGCTTTTAAGTTATTTGGATCAGGGATTGATAGATGGAACAAAATATTGTTACAGGGTAAAAAGCAAAGGAAGCTATGAGGATTCAGGCTATGGACCCTTGTTTAATTATTCACAAATAGCATGCGGGGTTCCTATTGACACTATTCCTCCTTGTCCGCCAATACTTTATGTCCACAGCGTTTGCGACAGCTTAGCCAATCACTTGAGGTGGAACAATGTTGCTGATTCATGTGCAGCTGATGCAGCTGGATATAGAATTTATTACCGCATGACTATAGATGGAGATATGGATCTTATTGATTCATTGGCGCCGGCAACAGAGCTGGAGTATTGGCACTACCCAACTATTAGTATGGCTGCTTGTTATGCTGTTACAGCTG
>CAYUNU010000194.1:0-6892 GCA_964446195.1 uncultured Porphyromonadaceae bacterium
GTGATTTGCTCTTCCAGGCCTGTACTGGCCCATACTATAGTGAATATCAGCCCGGTAATGATGGTTAATATTGCTGCTCTTCCGTGGAATTTCTTCCAGAAAAGTGTTAATAATATTACAACTGAGAAAGGACCGCCTATGCCTGCCCAAACGTATCCTACCAGAGTATATATCAGATCTGAGGGGGAGAAATATGCCAAAATCAAAGCAACTACAGCCAGGAGTGCTGTTACCAAACGGGAGACAAATAGTTTTTTCTTTGCATTGAATTTATTTTTCTGATCGATGAAGTTATCTGACAATTCAGTTGCGGATAGTATGAGCAGTGAATCGGCTGTTGAGATCATTGCAGCAATAGCTCCTGTTATCAGCAGTGCTGCCAGGGCTGGCGGGAAGATTTCCAATAACACTCTCGGCATTACAAATTCCTGATCTTCAAGACCGGCGGGTCCGAAGATGGCAATACCTATCCAGCCTATGGCGAGGGCACCTATATAGGCAAAAAGGGTCCATGCCATTCCAATATTACGAGCTTTCTTTGCCTGCTTTGGATCCTTGATGGCCATAAATCTGGTGCTTAACTGTGGTTGACCTCCAAGATATCCAAAGAACCAGCTAAGGCCACCCATGATCAATACCCCAAGGGCGAATCCGGAGGCAGCTCCTGTGATGGAACTGTATTCAGGACCGGCGCTGTTGAGAGCCTCAGGGATCGACTGGGCGAATAAATCAGGATGATTACTAATATATATAATACCTGCAATCGGGCCGATAACTAAGGTTGCAATCATGACGATTGCCTGAATAACATCAGTATAAACAACACTTCTAAATCCTCCATAAACAGTATACGGCACAATAATGGCTGCGGTGATTAGCATACCTAACTCAGGCTTGATATCAAAAAGTGTATGCAGGGTTTTTCCTCCACCGAGGAATTGGGCGCCAACATAGAAAAAGAAGAAGAAGACAATTGTTGAGCTTGACACAATCCTGATCCACTTCCCTACCTCACCATGCCTTTTAGCTATGTAATCGGTAAATGTAGTAACCTCATGCTTCTCGGCTTCATCCCTCAAGCGCCAGGCTATTGCTCCCCAAGCTGTTAATATTCCCAAAACACATCCTATGGCAGTCCAAATACCTGTCAATCCCGATGCATAAGCCAGTCCGGGTAAACCCAGTAATGCCCAGGACGATTCACCTGTTGCACGTTCGGAAAGAGCGGCTACCCAGCCCGGAAGGCCTCTCCCGGCAATAGCATAATCCGACATGCTTTTGACTTTTCGTCCCTGGTACATCCCCCAAAGAATGAGGAGGCCCATATAGGTGATCATTACAATCAGAATTTGAGTAGTATTTTCCATATCTGATAGACTTAGGTTAAAAATCTTTAAGAATTATTAAAAATAGTATTGATTTGGAAAAGGAAATAGGAAAAGTCGATAATTGTTCGCAATTTTTCAGTCCAATCCTAAGCGATATGAAAACTATCAGTAAGCATTACATCCTTGGCCTTTGCATTTCTTTGTTCAGCATTTCCTTAATGGGTCAGGTTTCGTGGCATACCGACCCCTACCCTCTTAATGAGAACATAGATGCTTTGCACTACATTTTCGAGTTACAGCTTGAAGATGAAACAAATGTTATAAAGGGTGAAACGACGATTATCTTTCGTTTGACAGCTCCCGAAAGACAGTTGTTTCTTGATCTTGCATCGCTAGACTCTAGCGGGGGAATGGTGGTTAGCAAGGTTGATATGGCGGGCAAGGATCTTAATTTCAAGCATAAAAACAATCGGATTAGCATTGATTGTCCTTCTTTTTCGGGGAATGACACCATTATGGAAGTTACAGTATACTACTCAGGCGTACCACGCGACGGGCTGATTATCAGCCAAAACAAGTTCGATCAGAGGAGTTTCTTCGGCGACAACTGGCCAGACAGGGCCAGGAACTGGTTGGCATGTATTGACCATGTATCTGATAAGGCGACATTAGAGTTTATTATCAATGCGCCCTCTCATTACGAAGTTGTAGCTAACGGATATCTATACCGGCAATATGATATTGAAGGATCCAGAACGATACACCACTGGAAGTCTGATGTGGCCCTTCCCACCAAGGTCATGGTTATGGGTGCAGCCGAGTTTGCAGTAGAAATGGCAGGATATGCTGATGGGACCCCCATACAAACATGGGTTTATCCGGAAAATATGGAAGAGGGGTTTTTCGATTATGCTCCGGCTGTCGGAGTAGTAGAATTCTATAATGAACTCCTTGGACCCTTTGCTTTCGAGAAACTTGCAAATGTTCAGTCGAAAACCGTTTACGGCGGCATGGAAAATTCGGGATGCATCTTCTACTATGAAAACTCGGTCACAGGAAAAGGAAAAGTTGAAAGTCTGCTGGCACACGAAATAGCCCATCAATGGTTCGGTGATGCTGTTACCGAGAAAGACTGGCATCACATATGGCTAAGTGAAGGTTTTGCCACCTACCTGACCTCAGTGTATATGGATGCAAAACACGGTGGTCTTGAGCAATCTATGGACAGGTCACGATCACGGGTTGTAGCATCCTATCACAGAAGCCCGGCTCCGCTTATAGATACCAGCATAGTAAATTTACGTAGATTACTTAGCACTAACTCTTACCAGAAAGGTGCCTGGGTTCTGCATATGCTTCGACAAGAATTAGGTGATGAAGTATTCTGGGACGGTATGAAAACCTATTATAATGACTTTAAAAACCGTAATGCTCTCAGTGAGGATTTCAAAAATTGCATGGAAAAAGCCAGTCGTCAATCTCTCGACCAGTTTTTTGAGCAATGGCTGAGAGTTGAAGGCCAACCAGAGCTTTCTGTCGACTGGACCTGGAATGAGAAAAGTCAAACAGTAGAAATCGATTGTAGACAAATGCAGTCGCACTGCATCTTCGACTTCCCCCTTGAGCTTAGGCTGGTCGGCCACAATGGCGAAAATGCTGACACACTGATCAGGATATCTGGAAGGGACACATCCTTTAGCTGGCCTATGGTTGAAAAGCCAGATAGTCTGGTAGTTGATCCAGGTGTTAAGCTTTTATTTGAACGTAAATAGCAAAGTTTTCTGACAAAATTTCTGCTCCACCTGCCAAAATGATCTTTTCAGCTTGTGGCACAGTTTATGCATATATCGAGATATCTATATATGGCAAAAAAATGAAAACAAAAAGCATTTCATCATTAGAAGAATTAAAGGCAGAGTTGCTTAAGAGCAGGAAAACCTATTTACTTCTCTATAAGAAGGGTTCGGAGCAAAGCGATTGTGCCTACAAAAACCTGGAAGCTACCAGTGCTGAAGATGAGGACTTTACGGTTCTAACAGCAGATGTAACACATGTGAGGGATATTCATCCGGCATATGAGGTAAAAACAGCACCGGCACTGCTGGAATTTGAATCAGGAGAATTTAAAAATATTGTAAAAGGATGTCATCAGCCTACTGTATTGAAGGCTATTTTTGATGAAGCTGTTTACTTTGCCAGAATGGAGAAAGAGGGTAAGGTAGCAAAGAGTGTAACTGTTTACTCCACCCCAAGCTGTTCGTGGTGTACCACATTAAAGAATTATCTCAGCAAGAACAAAATCAGGTATTCAGACGTTGATATATCCAGGGATCCCAATGCTGCGCGCGACTTGCAAAGCAGAACCGGTCAGCAAGGAGTACCACAAACGGAGATTAACGGCCGTTGGGTTGTTGGTTTTGATCAGAAAAAATTGAATGAATTACTAGAAATAAAATAATTTTGCACGATATGAAGAAAAATGTATTGATTTTATCATTAATAGTAAGCGCGGTCTTATTATTCTCAAACCAGGCGGTATCAGTATTGATGGCTGAGGAGCCTGTATCTATTAACAAGGTCGTTTCAGGTGATTCTGATCAGGACAAGGCTACTAAAGGCAAGCCTATCCATTTGAAGAAGAAGGATTTTCTGGAGAAGGTAATGAATTATGAAAAGAACACTACTGAGTGGAAATATGAAGGTGACAAGCCATGTATAATTGATTTTTATGCTGACTGGTGTGGGCCTTGTAAAAAAGCTGCTCCTGTTTTGGAAGAATTAGCCAAGGAATATGAAGGACAGATATACGTTTACAAGATCAATACAGATCAGGAAAAAGAATTATCCGGAGCCTTTGGTATAAGGAATATTCCTGCATTTTTATGGGTTCCCATGGAAGGTAAACCTCAAATGTCATCCGGAATAGCCAGGACACCTGAGGACACAAAAAAGATGTTCAAAGAAATGATAGATAAAGTATTACTAAACCAAGCAAAATCTAACTAAAAATGAAAGAGTTACAGCCAGTTAATCAGCAAGTGTTGCTGGATTTTGAGCAAAAACAAGAAGCTAAAACTGCAGGGGGTATTATTATTCCTGATTCAGCCCAGGAGAAACCAAAATTCGCCAAAGTTCTGGCATTAAGTGTGATTGAAAATACTGAAGTAGCCGTTGGTGACATGGTATATTTCAAAGAGTATTCAGGAACAGAGATTAAATTTGAAGACAAGAAATATCTTCTGGTTCCTTATGCCGATATTATAGCGAAAGTTGTTGACACGGAAGAAATCTAATTAAGACGTAAGACTTAAGAAAATTATATAGGCTGCCTGTTTGGTGGCCTATTTTTTCTTGCATAAAGTATATATTAGTACTTGGAGAATGATCTCCCTCTTTTCCTGGTTTAAGGAAAAGGCTGGGGGGGGAATAGGTTAACAATAGGACAAGTAATGCCAAAATATTTTCCAAAATTTAAAATTCTGGTCTCCAGTGCCAAAGAATCTCTTCGGCGGGGGCTTGGCAGGCAGCAATTAGCTAAGGCAATAGCTATCGGTATTGTTGGGGGAGTTTTTCCTGTTTTGGGTACAACCACAGTGCTGTGCATTGGACTAACCTTTCTTTTCAAAACCAATCACGCAATTGTACAATTAGTCAATTGGCTAGTTTACCCACTTCAAATCATTTTCTATATTCCCTTAATAAAATTGGGTAATGAAATCTTCTCCGGCCCTGATTTTGAATTAAGTTTTATCCAAATTAAAGAAGCATTTCAATCTGGGTTTTTTGATGGATTGGGCATTATTGGGGTAGCACATGTTTACGGCATACTAACATGGATTTTAGTTAGCCTACCTATCGGTATAACTACTGCATTGGTAATAAACTTGTTTTATGAAAAGGTGAGTCGAGTAATTGCAAACCTTAAATAAACATATTGCCACTGGCCGCCTTTACTCATTCAAAAGCGCCACCAAAGCATTATGATCTAAAATATCGATCTGTCTGTTCTTTGAATTGATAATTCCATCCTCCTCCATATCTTTTAAAGCACGACCAACTGAGGGCCGGGCTACTCCAAAAAGATTGGCTAGATCTTGCTGGCTGAAAGGGAGGTGCACAGAGCCTTCATTATTGGGCTTTAACTGGAGAATAAAATGAGCTATCTTACCTTTAATAGTTTTAAAGGACAGAAACTTAATTTTCCTCGACAAGAATTGAGCTTTCGTTGATATAAGATCTAGGTAATTCTTTTGTATTACCGGACTTATTGTCAATAATTTTAAAAATTCTTCCCTATAGATGACCAGAACTTTCGCCTTTTCATTTGCAATAACCTCGACAGGGTATTTATTCTCTTTCCCGAAAATAAAGGCACCAGCTATTGGCTTTGGAGCATAGATATCTTCTATCTTAATTATTCTACCTGAAAAATCGGTCATTTCACCCCTCACAGATCCATTCAAAAGTATCATTAAAGATTTTACTTCTGCCCCCTGATGAGCTACGATATCATCAGGATTAAATGATTTTAACTGAAAATTAACTTGCCCCATTACCTCAAGCAATTCACTGTTACCCAAACCCTTAAGTACGGGGCAATCTTTCGCCTTTTCAATCCAATCCATTATTCCTTGTATTTGTAACAATTGTAACAATTAATTCTGGAATTACATTCTATTTTTGGAGCAAAATTAGAATCATGAAAAGAGAGATAGTAAATATTGACGAGGACTTATGTAATGGTTGTGGCGATTGTATTCCAAACTGTCATGAAGGAGCATTACAGATTATCGATGGAAAAGCAAGATTAGTTAGTGATCTTATGTGTGATGGTCTGGGTGCCTGTATAGGTCACTGTCCAATGGGTGCTATTACTATGGAAGAAAGAGAAGCTGAAGCTTACAATGAGACTAAGGTTATGAAAGACATGATATCCAAAGGCAAGAACACAATAATTGCCCACCTGAGCCACTTAAAGGATCACGGGCAAACAGAATTATTACAGCAAGGGGTAAAATTTTTGCTAGACCAGCAGGGCAGTTTAGATTTTAAAGTTGATGAAATTCTTAGCGCCGTACACTCAAATCAATCCAAATCCAATTCTCATTCCCAATCCCATTCTCATCCACATCCTCTCATGGAAGAAGCTATGGGATCGGCTTGTGGCTGTCCGAGTGCTGAAACAAAAACTTTCAACCATGCCCCAGTAGCTACAAACAATTCTGGGCCAATACCTTCTGCTTTAAACCATTGGCCGGTTCAGATGCACCTGATCAACCCAAGAGCACCTCATTTCAGCAAGTCGGATTTTGTTCTGGCAGCCGATTGTAGTGCCTTTACTATCGGTGGTTTCCACCCCGAATTTCTTCAAGGAAAAACTTTAGGTATAGCCTGTCCTAAATTAGACCAGGGAACAGATGTCTATGTTCAGAAGCTTATTTCCTTGATAGATGATTCTCAAATCAACACTATGACCGTCATCATCATGGAAGTGCCATGTTGCGGAGGTTTATCCCAAATGGTTCAGGTGGCTGTTCAACAAGCAAAGAGAAAAGTTCCTGTGA
>CAYUNU010000195.1:0-6889 GCA_964446195.1 uncultured Porphyromonadaceae bacterium
GTTCCTGAAATATATATAGAGGATCTGCCCAATGGAGTCTATCTCCAGCAAGATCTGGGTGATACAATGCTGTTTGATTTAAGCGAAAGGTCTGATGATGAGTCGTTAAGCCTTATGCTTGATAGTCTGGGTAAAGTTGTGTATTGGCTACCGCAATTGCAACTTGCCGGTCATCAGGGATTGGACTATAGTATGGCTACTCCCCGAGAGGCTTTTGATAAGCAGTCGATGATGTGGGATCTCAATTACTTCAAATACCACTTCCTGAAGTTATCTGGGATAAGTTTTGATGAGCAAAAGCTTGAAGATGATTTTACAACTCTATCAGAGTTTTTAGCCGGTGCGCCACGGGATTATTTCATGTTCAGGGATTTTCAATCCAGGAACATTATGGTGCAGGATGAGAAAGTGTGGTTTATTGATTATCAAGGTGGACGGCGAGGCTATCCTGCATATGATCTGGCTTCCTTGCTCTATGATGCCAAAGCAGGTTTTTCAACCGAGCTGAGAAGGGAATTGCACGAAAAGTATCTCGAAAATTTTGTTAGTCTGGGCAATATCGACCCCGAAGAGTTTGAATTGTTTTACCCAGGATTTGTTTTGATACGAAAAATGCAGGCTATGGGTGCCTTTGGTTTCAGAGGCATTATTGAAGGTAAGGCTCATTTTCTACAGAGCATACCTCCGGCTATTGATAACCTCGAATGGTTGATGAGGAATTTTAAGTTTGGAATTCATATTCCTGAATTACTGAAGGTACTTAATGAGCTTCCTCAAACTAAATTTATTGAAAGGATTAAAGATCAACATGGTTAAAAAAGCAATGATCCTAGCTGCTGGCGAGGGAAGTAGATTACTACCATTGACAAAGGATATACCAAAAGCCCTTGTTCCTTTTCACGGTATCCCGATGCTGGAAATTATCATGAAGCGTCTTGTGAGTGCCGGTTTTCTGGACATGATTATCAATGTGCATCATTTTAAAGATCAGATAATTGATTTTGTGAATAGTAATAATGGCTTTGGGGCAAAGGTGGAATTTTCTGTTGAAAGCAATTTGTTAGATACGGGAGGAGGAATCAAGTATGCAATGACAAAACTAGGATCAGAGCCTGTGCTTTTTCACAATGTTGATGTGTTAACCGATATTGATCTTGATAAATTTTATAGTGATCATATTGAGTGGGGCGGTATGGCTACTTTGGCTGTTAAAGAAAGGCCAACTTCCCGCCAGCTTTTGTTTAATAAGAATGCTATGCTTAGTGGATGGCAGCATCCGGAGAAAAGGATAAGAATAGTATCCAGGAATGGAAGGGGTTTTATTGAGACGGCCTTTAGCGGAATATATATTTTAGATTCGGCGATGTATGATTTTTTTCCAGAGGAGGATGTCTTTTCATTTACTCCATGGATACTGGAACTCTCGGGTTCGAATGACATTCGTGGATGGGATCACCATCAGGATTATTGGTTTGATTTGGGCACACCTGCCAATTTATTCAAGGCAGAAAAAAAACTAACAATGGATACAGAACAAGACGGGGCTTTTATCCTTCGGTGATAGTAAAAATTGTAACTTAGTTCCCAAAGTTTAAAACCCTGTGTCAGAATTCACGATTTATAAAGCCTCCGCCGGTTCCGGTAAGACATTTCAGCTTACGAGGCATTATTTGGAATTACTTCTTAGAGAACCTGATAATTACAAGAAGATACTTGCTGTAACTTTTACTAACAAGGCAGCTGGTGAGTTAAAGGAAAGAGTGGTTGCGGATCTGGTCAAAATCAATGGGTCTGATCCCAACAGTTCTGATCATTTTGGCTTTCTCAAAGAGAAGTTGAACATGGAGGAAGGTGATCTGCAAAAAAATGCCAGTGGTATTTTACGGAGTATTCTTCAGGACTACAGTCATTTTAGTATTGGGACTATAGATCATTTTTTTCAAAAGGTACTCAGATCCTTTAGTAAGGAAGTAGGGATTAATAATGGTTATAAGCTTGAGCTTAACGCGAGTACTTTTTTGGCTGGCTCAGTTGATCTATTGATGAGCGATTTAGATCAGGATAAGGCATTATTATCCTGGCTGGGGAAGTGGGTCGATTACAGGATTCAGAATGATGAAAGTTGGGCCAGAATAGAAAAAGATTTGATCTCTATTGGGTTTGAATTCCTGAAGGAGCAGTTGATGGAGGAGATGAAGGATGATTGGATAGATAACTACGGAGAGAAAGCCATTACTTTATTTTCATCTCATATCAGGAAGATTGAGTTATCCTTTGAGAAAGAACTGGAAAGTGTTGCCGGAAAAGCAAACTCCCTTCTGGAGAAATATGGTTTAGATTCTTCTGATTTTAAAGGAGGGAGCAGGAGTGTTCCTTCCTATTTGAAGGTAGCTAATCATGATCCGCAATTTTTGAAAAGGGTTCGTCCGGTAAAAGCTATTGATAATCCTGAGGAATGGCATAAAAAGGATTTGAAAGTGGATATGAGAAATAGGATTGTGGAAGCTTGGAATGGCGGCTTTAATGATCTTCTAAAGAAATTTATTGATTATACCGAAAAAAATGAGCCTCTATATTATTCGGCTAAGCTAATTAGCCAGAATATTTTTTCCTTAGGTTTGAGCGCTAAGTTGATGAGTTATATAAATAAGCACTCTGACCAGACTAACAGCCTGCTAATTAACTTAACATCACCTATTTTAAATAGGATTATTGATCAAAATCCTTCTCCTTTTATTTATGAGAAAGTTGGTTCTTACTACGACCATTTCATGATTGATGAGTTTCAGGATACATCAAAGCTTCAGTGGGCCAATTTTTTACCTCTAATCAACAACAGCCTTTCTCAGGATGATTTCAGTATGGTGGTTGGTGATGTTAAACAATCAATATTTCGATGGAGAAATAGTGATTGGAAGCTCATGGCGGAAACTGCCAGGAGGGATTTGAAAGAGTTTGGCATTAATGAGATGAATCTCGGTAAAAATTGGCGAAGCAGGGATTCAATTATTGATTTCAACAATCACTTCTTTTCTTCAGCGCCACAAAAAATTATTGAGAAAATTAAATCTGATCTCGCAAATGTAAGCGGGCAATCTGATTTAAATCCTGAAGCTATTCTGGATATTTATTCAAATGTGTTGCAGGATAAAGGTGCAGGAAAGCCCGGCGGTTATGTTGAAGTGGCATTTCAGGGTGAGGGAGATACTGATTCATGGGATTTGAAGCTTCCCCGTTTGGTGGAAGATCTGCAGATTAAGCATGATTATAAGCCTGAGGATATAACTTTTCTTGTGCGGAAAAATGATCAGGCTAAGGCTATTGTAAAAATTCTCCAAAAGCATAAAGAAGAGCATGGAATAGTCGATGGCTGTTCCTATAATATCGTATCCTCCGAAAGTTATGAGCTTCGGAACTCTGCTTCAGTAAGATGCATAATATGGGCCATACGTTATGTAATGAAACCTGAAGAGGCGTATTACAAGGCACGACTGGCGCAGGAATATATTAGTTTGAAGAGAAAGCAATTATCCGACCGGGATTATAAAAATATTATTAGAATAAAGGAATTTCCGGATGTTTTTGAAGAACTTCTTCCCTCTGAGCTCATTGAAAAGCAGGAGCTGTTTTCCTACTCATCCGGGTCAATGCTTATTGAAGAAATTATTCGGATTCTGCAATTGCATTCTGAAGCTGATGATTTACCCTATCTGATGGCATTAAGGGATCAGGTAGTCTCGGGTATTGGATCGGGTAATAGTTTGGACGATATCTCTACGTGGTGGGATGATCAGGGGTATAAATTCAATGTTCCCATGACGGATCAAAAAGGAGCAATGAGGGTGATGACAATCCACAAAGCCAAGGGCTTGGAGTTTAGGGTTGTTATTATGCCCTGGTGTGACTGGGAGATGGGAACGGTGAAGGCGGGGCAACTTATGTGGGTTGATACTGCGGGTACTGAGTTTAGTCAGATCCCCATGATTCCCATGATGTATGGCAGTCAATTGGGTAAGTCGAGTTTTTCCTCTGTGTTCAGTATGGAAAAGACACAAATCTATTTAGATAACCTCAATCTTGTCTATGTGGCTTTTACGAGGGCTATCGACCGATTATATGCTTTTTGTCCTGCAAAGATGAAAAAAGGTAGCTACAGGGTTAGTAAGCTTCTGGAAGATGTTTTGAGTAATGAAATTGTTTCCGGGATTTTCTCTTTTGGTAATCCTGATACTATACCAACCGGCACCAAAGATGCAAGAGATGTGAAAAGAATTGATTTTAAGCCTTTCCCTCCCAAATCATTCTCGGGTATATCGGGTTTACGCAAGACTTTTGATTCCAGTGCAATACATCATGGTAAAGTGATGCACGAAATATTGGAAAGGACAATTGTAATATCTGATTTAAAGGATGCAGTATTTAGTATGATAGATAGAGGAGAGCTTGGGCAAGCTGAGGCAAAAAACGTGTACGATCATCTTTCTTCGCTGCTTCGACGCAATGATATTGCCGATTGGTTTTCGGGGGATAATCAGGTATATGTGGAGAAAAGTATATTGGTTCCGGGTAAAGGAGAATTTCGTCCGGATCGGATTATCGAAAAGGGCGAGGAGTTAATTATTCTTGATTATAAATTTGGCGATCCCAGATCATCTCACGAACAACAATTAAAGACATATCGATCGGCCATAGAAAAAATGGATTATTCCAAAGTTAGTGCCTATCTTTTGTATCCGGAGTCTGGATTATTGCTTGAGATTGAGTAAGCTATTTTAGAGTACAATCTGCTTTTCCATCTCTAGCTCTCCAGCAAGAAGTACTGCAATTTGTTTCATCCAAATAAGTGCTCACCCTATCGCCATCAACGACTCTGATTATAGTCCCATCGACCTTATATTCAGCAACAGCAGTGTAAAAATTATCCACAGGAACCCATACATCGAAGTAATCTTTCACAATAGTATCCTGGAGGAAAACTGTTCCGGATTCAAGTTTTCCTTTGTAAACAGTGACAGGAATGCTGTCACCAACTCTTAACGGGCTTAAATCGATAGCCAGGATGCCTTCTGTTGGCTCAACCTCCCAGCAATCATCGCAAGAAAGGTATAGGTAGCCGGGTTCACAGGTGCTTAAAAGGAGATTTAGTGACAACAAAAGGGCAATAAAACCCGAGGTCTTCATCCAGTATAGCCGTGTACTGTTTGTATGTATTTTCCTGATGTTCCCCATATCGATTTATTTTAGCTCATTGAATCTATATGCCATTGTCAGGCCTAGTCTGAGTGCGGGAAGTTGATAGGTTTTCATGTTTTGGTACAGTCCTGAGAATCCTATCTGCCATGGGCCCGACTGCCAGTAGAGGCCCAATGAAGGCATTGGTGCCCATATTTTATCCGGAGGAATATCGCTTGCTTTATTGTGGCCCATGAAGAGTCCCAAATCAAATTCCATGTTCAACCCAATCCGATTAGTGCGGTTTAATCTCAAAAGCATCCATTGTTTCTCCACTCCGGCCAGTATGCCGGTCTGTGTTTCCCTGAATTGATATCTGACATTATCCTCCATAGGACTCAATACCTTAAGTCGACCTAGTCTCTGGGATACTCCAAGGCTCAATCCAAAACCATATTTTGGTTCCCAGAGTTCCATTTTGAGAGTAGAAAACATATCCTGAAAGCCGGTATTAAAATTAACACTTATAGCTGCTTGGGATAATGAAATTCTTTTATTGCGTTGTGCACCGGCATTCTCCAGCAGACTTATTATTTGTGGATTTTGCGTTATATGCAGAGCCAGATCAAGGCTGTTTAGTCCTTTTTTAATTTGGTGATCAAGGGGAGCATTCAGACTGATTAATTTTTGAAGGACTAATGCGTCATCTTCTTGTATTGCCAGGTCGACACAAGAGTATCCATCTTTATTCACTGCATTAATATCACAACCCCAGGCTACGAGTGAATCTATCATTTCGATATCTTTATTCAAGACAGCCAGGTGTAAAGCATTGTTACCCTGATTATCCATTTCATCGATTTTAGAGAAGTACTTCAGTAGTAGTTCTGAGTTAGCCAAATGCCCGCCCCAAACAGCTACAAGGAATGGTGTTTTGCCCTCTGGGTCTTTCACTTGTTTCCCTTCGGCATAGAAGAGAAACATATCTGTCATAAGGAAGTCGCCATATGCTGAGGCATAGAATAATGGGCTTAGCCCGTAGCTGTCGCTAGCATTTATATCTGCTTTATGTTGAACCAAGAATTCGGCAATTTCCAGGTGGTTGAAATGTACGGCCAGGTGCAGAGAAGTTCTGTCGTCATAGTCTTGGATATCTACGCGTGTTTTATTTAAAATCAGCACCTTTACAGTGCTAAGGTGGTTGTTTTGAGCCGCATAATGTAGAGGGCTCATTCCATACCAATCATGAATATTAGGATTTACATTTTTGTTGAGCAGATCCAGAACTTTATTTGTTTCACCTTTTTCGGCGGCCTCCAGAAGTTCATATTCATTGTCGGATAAATCCTGAGCCTTCAATGGACCGGGCGCAATAGATAAAAAGAAGATTATAAATATGATCCAACGCACTAAATAATTTTTTTAGATTGTAATAGCAACAATTGTGCCGTATCTCAAAGGTCGAGAAGTCCCTTTTCAGGTTCGCCGGATATATTCAGCAGCTTGAAAGGGTTTTCGATAAGTTCCTTTATCGTTTTAAGGAATCCCACACTATCCTTTCCATCAACCAGACGATGGTCATAAGAGAGAGCAAGATACATCATTGGGCGTATTACTACCTGCCCTTCGAAAGCGATGGGGCGTTCAACAATATTGTGCATTCCCAAAATTGCTGATTGCGGAGGGTTGAGTATTGGCGTTGAGAGCAAACTACCGA
>CAYUNU010000196.1:0-6880 GCA_964446195.1 uncultured Porphyromonadaceae bacterium
TAGATGCTAATAGTCTTGAAAATCGGCTTAGCCAGCCGGTTAGGGTATTTCACCTTAACAGACCACCGATTCCAATGTTTAAGATTGGTAGCACTCGTGGCAATCTCACAACCCAATTTTATCTTGATGCTTGGCCAACTGATGATATTGAAGATCGGCCTTCTCAAATTAAAGTCCGTTGGGATTTTGAAGGCGATAATAGCTGGGATACTGAGTTTAGTGATGAGAAGTATTACTACCACAAATTTACCAATCCGGGTGTATATCAGATTATTATGGAGGCAATGGACACTGAAGGATTAAAAGATACTACATCAACATATGTCACTGTGACTGCGGGAACAAACGAAACGGGACTGATCATTGATCGAAGGTTTGACATGGAAGAATTTTATCCAACAGTAAAGATTGGAGACCAATGGTGGATGGCAAAAAACATGTATTACGAACCGGGAATTGTGTCAAATAAAATTGACACGACTCGATCATATTGCTATTACGATGAATCATGGGGCTTGGATTGGCGAAGAGCCAGAAACAGCTGTTTGTATTACGGCAGACTATATACCGCCTATTCTGCAGCAGACATGAAGATGTGGGAAGGGTCACAAGGAATTTGTCCCAAGGGTTGGCACCTACCTACTAGAGAAGAATGGGAAATTCTAATCTCCACTATTGGAGGATACTCCTCAGCTTCAGAATTATTGATAGGAGGTTCAAGCGACTTCAATGCCTTATACGCTGGATGGGGTGAAAAGGTGGTAAGGATGATAAATGGAAAACGCGAAACATTATGGATTTTTCACGGATTGGGTTCTATAACATATTTCTGGTCGTCAACACCACTTAAACCCATACCACCTGGATGTAGTCATTGGAATATTGCATTATTAAAGGGAAAAGACCGGATATACACGGGTTATTCCGGTAATGCAAATTTTTTATCAGTTAGATGTATCAAAAATGAATAACTCAAACAAATACAGCTTTTTATTGCTAGCCATCACATTATTGACTTGCTTGATTTATTCATGTGATTCTGATGTTGACTTGTATTCACCTCCAGAATTTACCCCGGTAGTTTATTGTTTGCTAAATCCCCAGGACTCCGTTCAAGCAGTCCGTGTTTCTAGAGTTTTCCAGAACCGAAATAAGTTATTGGAATGGGAAGAGACTTTTGACAACTATCTTAAAGACACAACAAAACGGATTTATATTGAAAGTATTGATGAAGGAGGACAACGTACAATCATTGATTTTTCTTACTCCGAAAAGTTCAGATCCGATAATGATTCTTTGTTTGCCAGTACTGATTTATACACATGCAAGCTAAAACCCACTCACCTTAGTGCCTACAGTTTATACCTTTTCTTTCCGGAAACAAAAACAATGGCATCGGCAAAGATCAAACCAATAGCTCCCGTTCATCTTATTGATCCGGCTATTGTCCCGGGAAGAAAGATGCTTATTGACCCGACACAAGCGTATGTTTTACGATGGGTTGGATCGCCCGGTACTGCCTATTATCAAGGAACATTCCATATAAATTATCTTGAGAAGATATCAGGAGAGATTCGCAGCAAGAGCTTGTCAATGACCCTCAATCCTGTTTTGGAATATCCTGATGAAGCAACGTTCAGTCAGAATGTGAGCGGCACAGCCTTATTACAAACCCTAAAAGAGAACATTCCTGAACTGGATAGTGTTAGTCGAAAAATAGTAAACCTGGATTTCACATTTGTTTATGGTGGAGTTGAGTTAGCCCTGTTCTCGAATTCAGGGATTAACCCCTTGGGTTTGTCGGATCGGGTAGCTGATTTTACTAACCTTGATAATGCGAGAGGCGTTTTCTCTTCCATATCCAGATTGCACGTTTATGGAATACCATTGTGGGAACAATCTGTTGATACCATTGCATTAAATCCGCTTACCAAAAACCTCAACTTTGTAACCAGTTATGAAGAATTTTAGGATCAATATGAAAAGGTTTATGGCAGCATTTATCATAGTGATGGTAATGTTTGCCTGTGAAGAAGAAGAGCCCTTTAAAGGCTTTGACGGGATCCAGCTTCCTGAAAAGCATGGGATACTTGAAGTTGACTTTAAACTCCCTGATTACAATCTGATACAGAATGGTATAAGACGTGCCGACCTGGCTTTGTGCAATACCATGTATGAAATGAATAAGGGAGTTTTCTTCTATCATTCTAATGTGTCTGATGCCAAGCAGGTATATCAGATTGTTCTTCCGGAGGGTAAGTATTTCTATCAAGCTGTTATAACCTGCTCACTAGGTGGCGACTCCTGCGTTATGGGAGGTTTTCCTTACGGGCAAGGCGGGATGAAATATGCTTTTGATGAGGTTGTGATTGAGGCAGGAGAAAAGACACGTTCATTTCCGGTTTTTCAATAGAAACGTAATCCCTTGCGTCTCTACAACATAATTATCTAATCAATAATTCATTTTTTTCTCTCATGTAATCAGTGGGTTACAAGAATCGATGAAAAATATTTCTAAAAACCATTAATATTTTGGTTTGGCAGCTGGTATATGTATAGAGACGTGATTTAGGCGTCTGTTTTAAATTCTTCTATGAACCAAAAAAATTAACTAAAATGAAAAAGAAATTGTTTATTTTACTTTTTGGCACAGTGTTGATAATAATGCTAGGCGTAGTGTTGTCAAGTTCTATCAATCAAGCACCAATTGCAATTCCTAGTGCTAATTATTCTACAATCTCAATAAATTGTTCTGGACTTGAAGTAGGAGATTATGCCAATATTGAATGGAGGGGATATACTACAGATTGTGAGGGATACACTCCAGATTGGTGTTCCGATGAAGGAACACAATATTTCGATTCTAATGGTCATCTTACAATGAATTTGATAGGGGGTTATTCTTTAGGTTATTTAGAAGCGAGAATTTGGATAACCGAAATCGGTGCAGAATGCGTTTATCACGAGTATAAGGATGTTGGCTATCATGTTCCTGATGATCCCTGTAATACAAGCACAGTAAGTCTTGTATTTAATATTCCATATCCTTATAATTGTCCTGAACAATAGGTTTTGTAACCTTGTGGTAAACTTTGACAGGCTTTTTGTCTGGAGGGTCGGTTCTATCTTCAAATTGCGGTCGTTTTTGAGGAGTTCTTTTCTAATTACCCAGGGAATAGTGCTGATGTTTCTGGATACTTGTCAACCACAAGTATTGTCGTTTTCTTTCAGGAAAATTCTATAACTTTGAGAAAGCTTTTATGATATGAGGCCAATTGTCTTTTTGATTTTTTTGGTTTTTGGATTTGTTCTTTCCACAAGCTGTAACCGTCCTGACACAGATATAACGGTTCCTCCCCAAGCTGTGATTACTGTATCATCTGATACCTTATTGACTACTACTTACATACAATTTGATTGTTCTAAGTCTATTGCAGGAAATGTGAAAGATGAGGTATATTATCGCTGGGATTGGGATAATGATGGAATTTGGGATGAGGAATACTCGGGTGATCCCATGTTTGTGCATCGTTTCTATTCTAAGGGAACACACAAGTCATTGCTGGAGGTTCTTAATTCATCAGGATTAACCGACACCTGCAGTATAACTGTAAGTATTGATCAGGATTATTCTAAACCAAGGGCATTATTTCAAATAAATCCTGATTTTGGCAACAGAATTACTGAATTTACTTTTGATGCTTCCTTAACCAAAGATGATGAAGATTCTATTGGCCAACTACAATTCAAATGGGATTGGCAAGGTGATGGGATTTGGGATACGGGTTTTAGTTCAAAATATATTGTTAAACATACCTTTTTTGAAACAGGCGATTTTCAGCCGACCATGGAAGTGAGAGATCCTCAGGGAATGAGTAGTCTTTTCATTGTTGATCTAGAGGTTAATCAGACTAACCCAGATATACATATGGAATTTAGCTGGGAACCTTTACATCCGCTTCAGGAGGATACTGTCCTTTTTGATGCAAGCCTTACATACAATCCTGATGATCCTAATAGTGTATTACTATATTATTGGAATTTCAGTATTGGTGAGCCTTTGAAGAACAGTGGTTGGCTTGGACCCTTCGATGTTCCATTTATTGAACGTGTTTTTACTATGGAACATGAGTATGTGGTAGCTCTAAAAGTTGTGGATGCTACTAGCCTTGAAAATAGGCTGAGCCAACCGGTTAGGGTATTTCATTTGAACAGACCACCAATTCCAATGTTTAAGATTGGCAGCACCCGAGGCAATCTAACAACTCAATTTTATCTTGATGCTTGGCCAACTGATGATATTGAAGACCGGCCCTCTCAAATAAAAGTCCGCTGGGATTTTGAAGGTGATCAGAGTTGGGATACTGAATTTAGTGAAGAGAAGTATTATTACCATAAGTACACGAGTCCCGGAGTTTATAAGATTATACTTGAAGCAATGGATACAGAGGGGCTGAAGGATACTACGTCAACATATGTAACAGTGACAGCAGGAACCAATGAAACGGGATTAATAATTGACCGGCGATATGACGCTGAAACTTTCTATCCAACTGTAAAAATTGGTGATCAATGGTGGATGGCAAAAAACATGTATTATGAACCGGGGCATTTAACTAATAAAATCGACACGCTGAGAACAAAATGCTACAATTGGCAAACTTGTTCGAAATATGGCCGACTTTATACAGCATATTCAGCGGCTAATATGAATATGTGGGAGAGCTCAAGAGGTATATGTCCAAAAGGTTGGCATTTGCCTACAAGAAAGGAATGGGAAGTACTAATCTCCGCTATTGGAGGGTACTCTTCAGCAACAGAATTATTAATAGGAGGCTCAACGGATTTTAATGCCTTGTATGCAGGTTGGGGTAGAAGGACAAGTGATACCGATTGGGAATTTACAGGTCAGGGTTCCATCACATATTTATGGTCATCAACCCCACTAAAACCATCACCTCCAGCTACAAGTCATTGGAACATAACTTTGATAAAAGGGAAGGAACAAATCTCATCAGGCTATTCTCCGAATTCTGATTTTTTGTCTGTAAGGTGTATTAAAAATGAATAAATCACGCAAATATTACTTCTTAGTGATGATCTGCGGATTGCTGGGGTATTTGTTTCATTCCTGTGAATCAGATATTGAACTGTTTTCATCTCCAAAATTCACTCCGGTAGTCTATTGTTTGCTGAACCCTCAGGATTCTGTTCAAACAGTTCGTGTGTCAAGAGTTTTTCAGAATCGTGATAAATTGCTGGAATGGGAAGAAACTTTTGACGATTACCTAAAGGATACAACAACGAGGATTTATATTGAAAGTATTGATGAACAGGGGATGCGTAAAATAATAGATCTCTCTTACTCTGAGAAGTTCAGAACATCAGATGATTCTTTGTTTGCAAGTACCGACATATACACATGCAGACTAAAACCCAGCCACTTGAATGCTTACAGTTTATACGTTTACTTTCCGGAAACTAAAACAATGGCTTCGGGAAAGATCAAGCCAATAGCTCCTGTTCAACTAATTGATCCTGCTATTGTTCCTGGCCGAAAGATGGTTATTGATCCAACACAAGCATATGTTTTACGATGGTTTGGTTCCCCCGGCACTGCGTATTATCAGGGAACATTTTATATTAATTATCTGGAGAAAATATCAGGAGAGATACGTAGTAAGAGAATGGCAATGACTCTCAATCCGGTTTTGGAATATCCTGATGAAGCAATTTTCAGTCAGAATGTAAGCGGCACGGCCTTACTACAAGCCCTAAAAGCTAACATTCCCCAATTGGATAGTGTAAGTCGAAAAATAGTAAACCTGGATTTCACATTTGTTTATGGCGGTGTTGAGTTAGCCCTGTTTTCCAATTCAGGAATTAATCCACGGGGCTTGTCTGACAGGGTAGCTGATTACACCAACCTTGATAATGCGCGAGGGGTTTTCTCTTCCATATCAAGGATACATGTTTATGGGATACCATTGTCTGAACAATCTATTGATACAATTGCAATGAATCAGATTACCAAAAATCTCAACTTCGTTTCCAGTTATGAAGAATTTTAGAATCAATATGAACAAGTTTTTTTGGGCATTTATCGTAATGATGATTCTTTTTGCTTGCGAAGAAGACAAACCCTTTGAGGGCTTTGATGGGGTTCAATTACCTGAAAAACACGGGATACTTGAGGTTGATTTCGAGCTTCCTGATTACAGTCTTATACAGAGTGGCATAAGGCGTGCCGACCTGGCTATATGCAACACCATGTATGAAATGAACAAAGGTGTATTTTTTTATCGCTCTAATGTTTCGGATGCAAAGCAGGTGTATCAGATTGTTCTTCCCGAGGGCAAATACTTTTACCAGGCTGTAATTACCTGTTCTCTTGGTGGCGACTCTTGCATTATGGGTGGCTTTCCATACGGTCAGGGTGGGATGAAATATGCTTTTGATGAAGTTATCATAAAGCCCGGAGAGAAAACATATTCAATGCCGGTTTTCCAGTAACGACGTGTACATTTGAGGTAGTTTGGTCTGATTATTTTTTAATAATTATTGATTGATTTTGAGAAAAAAGGAAAAGAATATGAATATTCAAGCAGCAAAAATAGAAATTATGAGGATGGTTTTGATTATTGTGTCAGTGTGTCAGTTGTTCACCTAAACAGAGCAATGTATTCTTCAAATACATAATTCCGGCCTCGTTTTCCGCCTGTGGTTTCAACAAGAATTTTCTGTGCTTCAAGTTCTTTAATTAATTTGTAGGCTGAAGGCATTGATATATTCACAACATGTGAAACCTTTTCAGCACCGACCATAGGATGCTGGTACAAATAATTTATTATTTTGGTAGCTTTTGAGGCTCGGGTTCCCA
>CAYUNU010000197.1:0-6867 GCA_964446195.1 uncultured Porphyromonadaceae bacterium
TCGATCCCTTGATGCAAAGCAGATTTTTTCGCATTATTTCAGAAGAGAATAAAAAGGGTACAACCGTGTTTTTTTCTTCGCATATATTGAGTGAGGTTGAGAGATTGTGTCATAGGGTTGCCATAATTAAGGAAGGTAAAATTGTTAGAGAGGATGATATTGCCCACCTTAAAAGCACCCAATTGTCGAGAGTCAGTCTTCATCTTACCTCAAATGAAAAGGATATCGTGTTGACCACTCCGGGTATTATTGATCTGGACAAGACAATGGATGGCTTGACTTTTCTTTTTCAAGGCGATTCATCTAAGTTATTACACGAATTGGCAGAACTCCCGATAGGCAGAATAAATATTGAAGAACCTGATCTTGAAGAAGTATTTATGCATTACTACGAAGACCAAAAAGGGGAGGGCTCTAATGAACAGTAACTTAATTAAAACAGAGCTAAAAAGAGATACAAAGGTGTTTCTAATTGTAACGCTTTCTCTAACAGGGTTCTTCTGTATTACTCTTTCTATGTATTCTGCTATGCAGGAAAGCATGATGGATTTAGTCAATTTATATTCCAGCATGTCTCCTGCAATAATGAAGGCAATTAATTTTAGTGAAGGGCAATGGAACCATGTCTTAGGTTTCTATTCTACTTATTTTGGATATTATATTCCTCTAATGGGTGCGGCTTACTCCATATATCTAGGCGTAAGTGTTCTATCGCGGGAAGAGCAAAACAAGACAGCTGAATTCTTATTGGCAAAACCGATTAGCAGGAAGGAAATTGTTAGCAGTAAGCTATCCGTTCTCATTTTCTTTATATTCCTATTAAACCTCACTGTTTGGTTGAATGGAGTATTGTGGACGGGTTTTATATCCGGATTTAAGGAAACATTTGTCCAGATATCTGTTCTTCATACCTATGGCTTATTCATTTGTATTTTCTTTGGGATGATAGGGTTCTTCATTACCGTATTGATGAAGAGAGCCAAAGCGATTATTGGTCCGGCAGTTGGGATTGTTATGTTTATGTTCATGTTTGACATGATCATCAGGATAACAGATAAAGCACAGTTCCTTTTATACCTTACACCATATAAGTATATGAATGTTAATGTTATGTCGGGAGGATATCACATGGAATGGTGGAGGCCGGGGGTTATGGCAGCTGTGTCAGTAACCTTGGTTTTATTGAGCTATCTTTTTTATAGGAAAAAAGATATTTTAATTTGATTAATCTAGGCTTGATTTGCCACAAAGTAAAAGAACATTAGTAAATTTATGGTCGCCTTTTTTATTTAGACTAAACCATAAATTTTGATATGCAAATTATAGGTCTCCATCCTCTTGATTTTATTCTGATAATTCTATTTATTCTCCTGATCCTTTGGCTTGGTTTTCGAGCCAAAGAAAAGACTAAAAACACAGATGACTTTTTCCTGGCAGGCAGAAAGCTAGGTAAGTTTTATCAATTCTTTCTCAATTTTGGATGCTCAACCAATGCAGATCAGGCAGTTGCAGTATCCAGGGAAATCTACCGACAGGGTATAGGAGGAATGTGGATTCAGTTCCTTGTTCTTTTCCTTACTCCATTTTACTGGTTCACTACATTTCTTTTCCGACGAGTTAGACTCACCACCATAGGGGATTATTTTACTGAGCGTTTCGACAGTAAGTTCCTGGGGGCCAGCTATGCGATATTTTTCTTGCTACTTTCTCTTTTGGGGGGAGGGGTAGGTTACATGGTTGCTGCAAAAACAATGATGGCTATGACTCCCAAGGCTATTGAGGTTTGTACTCCTGAGGAGCAACAGAGTATTGCCGACTTTAAAGAGTTTAAATATCTTGAGAGTAGTATTGACGAAGGGCTCAGTCCGGCTCAACAAGAGAGATTAAATGTCCTGAATGAAAAAAACAAAAAGGGAGAGCTTCGTTCGTTTTTCTCTTATGTTAATCAGATATGGTTTTATCTCTTCTATGCTCTAATTGTAGGGGCTTATACTATGATGGGAGGTTTTAGAGCGGCAGCAATTACCGATGCTATTCAGGGAATTTTAATTATAATATTCTCATTGATTTTAATACCCGTAGGGCTTATCAAGGTTGGAGGTTTTGCGGGTTTGCATGCTACGGTGCCAGACTACAAATTTGAACTTTTTGGTTCTGGCATCATGAGTGAGTATGCTTGGTATACCATTGCTGCAATGGCTTTTGCCAATCTGATTTCCATTGTTGCCGTGGCAACAGGGATGCAAACAGCAGGATCGGCCACTAATGAGAACACCGCGAGGATAGGAATGATTGGGGGTATGTTTACCAAGAGAATAATTATGATTTTCTGGGCTCTTGCAGGCTTGCTGGCTATAGCTATTTATTCGGGTCAGCTTCATGATCCTGATTTAATCTGGGGCTTCATGTCTAATGATTTGCTTATTCCAGGAGCAATTGGATTGATGCTCATTGGTATATTGGCAGCCAATATGTCTACTCTTGATGCTAGCTCAGTTTCATATGCTGCCCTTTTTATTAAGAATATATACAAGCCATTGGCTCCTGATAAATCAGAGGCCCACTATATGTTTATCGGAAGAATCATAATTGGTCTTACTTTACTTGGGGGTATAGGAGTTGCCCTATTAGTTGATGATCTTTTAGAATTATTCAAGTATATAATTTCTCTGCCTGCAATATTCGGAGCATCAATATGGTTGGGATTTTATTGGCGACGTTTAACCAAGTGGGCGGTAATTATTCAGGTGTTTATCTGTTTGGCAATTTATGCTATCATCCCCAATTTGTTTCCTTCCATGGATTCAATAAATAGAAACGAAAAGATGTTAATTGAAACAGTAGCCAGGGATGTTATTATGGAAACGGAGGCACTTACTGAAGATGTTGAGGCCGGTTTGGCTCTTAAGGTTGGTGATATTATTGAAAAGGCTCACACTATTCAGCCAGTAGGGATCTTCTTTGATCAGATAATAAGGGAGGATGCTGAAGATTTGAGCTCAGCAAAAATTGGTTCGGGACGCTTCCATGCAGAAATATGGGTACTTAGCTGGTTTGGAATTGATTTCAGTCATTGGGCTAAAGCTCAGTTAGTTGCTATAAGATTTCTTTTTGATGCAGTTTTCCCGTTTATTTTATTATTCCTGATCTCTTTTTTCACCCGATCGGTACCTAAAGCATTACTCGACAGGTTTTTCACAAAGATGCACACTCCTGTTCAAGTGGATGATGAGCAAGAGGCTCTTGCATTGGAGGCTGGCTATGATAATCCTGATAAATTTTTGGAAGAGAAGATGTTCCCAAAATCCAAATGGGAGTTCAGGAAATGGAAGAAGATTGATTCATTTGGGTTTGGGCTTAGCTGGCTACTGGTTGCATTAGTAATATTCCTGCTTTGGCTCGTAACAACGATTAGGTGATGAATGAAGGTTGTTTTATTATAACAGGTACGAAAGAGTTTGATGAACTTATTCCTTTGGTAAGATCTTTCCTTGAAAAGGATGTCCAGGAGGTTTTTATTGATGGAGAAAGAATCCGGGGCTACAGATCACCTGATACACCATCGATTTGGATCAGAGACTACTCTGATATGCTGAGGGGTATCCGCTATTTTGAGAAGGACGTGAAGTCTACTGTGCAGCATTTTGCAGACACACAGTCTGTTAACGGCAGAGTATTTGATTATTTCACCACAAACCCCGAAAAACTGCCCTGTGAAAGGGAGAACTGGACTAAGTATGTGCGGGTTCCTGTGGAAGCTGATGTTGAATACAGGTTTATCAAGGCAGCTTTTCTGGCCTGGCAAGCATGCGGGGATGATGAGTGGATCAGATCTCTAATGTCAAATATGGATATGGCTTTGCAGTATGCCTTTACGCATCCTCACCGAATTGATGAGGGTACAGGACTAGTGAAACGACCATATACAATTGATACTTGGGATTTTGCATATACGGCAGGTAAGCACGACTGGCTTCAGTTTCAGATAGACGACAACACTTTTTGGGGGATTTTCCATGGAGATATCAGTGGTTTTTACGAGGCACTGAAAATTATGGTGTATCTATCCGATTATTTTGAGCAAACTGAGGAAGCTAGTCGATATAATAAGTTAGCTGAGAAGATAAAAAGTAAGTGCAATGAGCTATGTTGGAATGGTTCTTTCTACAGACATTTTGTTAAGCTAAATGCATGCGATATCGCTGATTGTGATGAGGAGTCTCAACTAAGCATGAGTAATACAATGGCCATCAACAGGGGGATGACTGATACTGAAATGGCCCGTTCGATAATCGAAGAATACCAAAGTAGAAGGCTTAAAAAGGAAAACTACTTTGCAGAGTGGTACTCGATAGATCCTCCATTTCCTGATGGGATTTTCGGTGATGAAAAACTTTTAGGTGGAGCATATATTAATGGAGGAATATTTCCATTGGCCGGGGGTGAGCTGGCAAAGGCTGCCTTTGATAGCGGGTTTGAAGAGTATGGGGTGGATATCCTGAGAAGGTATTATCAGTTGCTGAAGAAGCATGATGGTAGCTGGTTGTGGTATTTCCCCGACGGATCACCATCTACGGCAGAGACAAGTACTAGTCCGGAGGCTACTTCTACAGACGGATGGGGTTCCACGGCTATGCTTAATGCTTTGATTGGTGGCTTGGCTGGCATTGAGGACTTATCGAAACAATTTGAGGACATCAATCTTTCACCTCGCTGGGTGGCTGCTCAAATAGAAAAAGCCCATGTTAGGCTTAGCTACGCTGGCACAAAGGCTTATATTGAGTATAAATACGAGCAAAAGGAAACAGCTATATCTCTTGAGGTGTATAGTGTGGATACAAAGGCGAATATTCATCTACTTCTACCAGATGGAAAAAGAGCTAGTAGGCTTGAGTATGATGGTGCAGCACAAAGCTTCGAGGAGGAAAAATCAGGGAGCCATCGGTACATAAATTTTAACATCAGGATAAAAGAATCCACAACAATTTATATAAGCTTGGATTATGAAAAGGAATAAGTTTCTCCAAACTTTTGGCTTGTTAAGCGGAGGCCTGGCAATGGGCCAGATCACGGATCTGTATGGTTCAGATTCAGATATTAGCAGGTCGTTGAGCAGCAGCCGGTCGGACGATGAATTCTGGCGTATTGTGAGGGAGCAATTTGTTTTCCCGGATGATTACATCTACATGAATACCGGGGGGATAGGAGCTTTGCCCAGTCTTGTTATCAATAAAGTAGTGACAAGCATAAATGAGCAGGAGAAGCACCCAAGGCCGGGACATAGTCATGAGGATTGGCTCAAAACGAAGAAGATTTGTACAGGGTTTTTTGGGCCAGGTGTAAAGGTGGAGGAATTGGCTTTGAACAGCTGTGCTACTGAAGGTATAAACATTATTCTTAATGGGCTCAGGCTGAAAAGTGGTGATGAGATAATAACATCCACACATGAGCATCCCGCGGTTCATATACCCTTGTTGAATCATCATAAGTATAATAACATCAGGATAAAAACTTTTCATCCTGATATGGAAAAGGCAGAGGGAAACTTGGACAGGATAGCCAAATTGATCACTGAAAAAACCCGTTTAATACTTATATCCCATATAACCTGTACTACAGGGCAGATTTTCCCGATTAAGGAGATTGGAGAACTGGCTGCCAGGAATGGGGTTATATTGGCTGTTGATGGGGCACAGGCTCCTGGGAGTATGGAGATAGACCTGAAGGATCTGGATATTGACTACTATGTTACCAGTGGTCATAAATGGATGTTAGGCCCTAAGCGTACTGGGATACTATATGTTCCGGAAAAAAATCTGGATAAATTACAGCCTACAACTGTGGGAGCCTATTCCGACAGTGGGTATGATATTGAGAAAATGACTATTAACCTTCAGGAGTCGGCCCAGCGCTATGAATTTGGCACGCAGAATGAACCATTATATCTGGGGTTGGCTGCCGGGGCGCAATTTGTGAAGACCATCGGATTGAAGAAGGTCCAGGAACATAACCGGGAGCTTGCCGAGGCCTTTTATGAGGGATTAAAAGGGATAGGTGGTGTTGAGATTCTATCGCCACAACAGAAAGAGTGCCGGTCTTCTATGATCACTTTCAGGATTGAGGGGCAGAAGAACAGGGATATTGCCGGCTATCTGGGGAAAGGTGATGCCATCAGGGTGAGAGTTGTTGATGAGGCAGGGCTGAACGGAGTAAGAGTTTCATTTCACGTTTATAACCAAAGGTTTGAAGTTGATAAAATATTGACGAAGATTACTGACTATACAAAACAATAAAATATGTTACTTGGAGAATTATTGAAATCAATTGAGCAGGTCATGTTCATTGATAAATCGCCGGAATATCTTTATCAATCTTCATTGATTCTGGCTGAACACACGGAAAAGCGAAATATCCTTTCTGTGCCAATTCCAAAACCTGATACCGGGCAAATGTATGTTGTGTCTGATGATCAGTATTTGTTTGAAAATATTATTCCTGAGTATACAGGGAAAAAGCCGGATAGTTTTATTTGGATAATGCTTAATCCCAAAGGGGCGAGCTGGATTATTTGTTCCCACCCACATTTTCTTATGGGTTTTTGTCAGAACCTGGTCGATCATTGGATGGATAAGGATATTTCTGATTTTTCATCAGGAATATTTATTAGTCCTTCTTTCAAGTGGAACCGGACGGCTTATGATTATTTCCTAACTCAGGAAGGAAGGATTTGCAGGGGTTTCGACCGTGAATCTCATATCAGGGAGTTGGCGAAGAATGGGTTTACTCACCTGGAGGTGAATGGCTTGGCTTATCCGATGGGGCTGGAGGACGGGCCTAAGGGTGAGACATATCCAATGTTTTATACTT
>CAYUNU010000198.1:0-6824 GCA_964446195.1 uncultured Porphyromonadaceae bacterium
GATCCAGAATTTCACTAATTTTTTTTACTTCACCATTTTCCTCAACTCTACTGAAACCCTGTTGAGCCAGAATCTCTAATTGTGTTTTCAGGTTGCGGCCCTCATGAATCGATAGAGGAGCGAGGATCAAGACCTGTGTCCCTGATGATAAACCAAGTATGTAGTCCACCACATCGCTAACATCATGTTTCTCAATCTTTTTGCCTGAAATGGGAGAAATTGTTTCACCTACCCTGGCGAAAAGTAGTTTAAGGTAATCATATATTTCCGTTGAGGTCCCAACAGTTGATCTTGGATTCCTGGTGTTAACTTTTTGTTCTATAGCTATTGCAGGAGGCAAGCCAGAAATTTTATCGACATCAGGTTTGTCTAATCTACCAAGGAATTGCCTTGCATAAGAGGACAAGCTTTCCACGTACCGTCTTTGCCCTTCGGCATAGAGAGTGTCGAAAGCTAGTGATGATTTTCCCGACCCGGATAAACCTGTAATCACAATAAATTTATCACGTGGAAGCCTGACATCCACATTCTTGAGGTTGTGAACTCTGGCTTTTTTAACCTCGATCCATTCTGTTGTGTTTTTTTCAGATTTGGGCATGATATTTGCTTAACAATTCTAATTATTGGGCGAGCGAAATTAATGGTTTTTTACTAAGGCCTGAAGAAAAATGCTCCTCAATTGAAATATTTTTTTTATACTTGCGTTGTAATTAAGAAACCAAGTCGATCATTAAACTAATAAGGAGGACTGTTTATAGGAAATATTCTACTTTCTGAATAATCTAAATAGGAGGTAGTTTTGAATAATCAAAACCTTGAGGACAATGTCCTTGTACAACAGTTTATCGACGGAGACCAGAATAGTCTCGAGATACTTATTAATCGTCACAAAAAGAGGGTGTACACCTACATTCTTCTTATAGTAAAAAGTCCACAACTAGCTGAAGACATCTTCCAGGATACCTTTATTAAGGTTATCAAGTCTTTGCGCAGGGGAAAGTATCAGGACAAAGGAAAGTTTGTTTCCTGGGTATTACGAATCTCTCATAATCTTGTTATTGATTACTATCGGAAGCAGAAATATCAAAATACTGTTTCTAACGATGACAATGATTATGATTTGCTTAACTCAAAGAATCTGGCTGAGGATAATGTTGAAGATGTTCTGGTCCAGGATCAGATTAT
The DNA here is from genome assembly GCA_964446195.1 of uncultured Porphyromonadaceae bacterium. GTDB lineage: Bacteria > Bacteroidota > Bacteroidia > Bacteroidales > UBA12481 > JAUVKA01. The sequence goes on from CAYUNU010000198.1 coordinate 1,186, forward strand.
GAAGCATGTTCGTCTTCTTGTTGATCATTTGCCGGATGACCAACGAAATGTTGTATATCTACGACATTATTGTGGTCTTAGCTTTAAGGAGATTGCTGACCAGACAGGTGTTAGTATAAATACTGCACTGGGAAGAATGCGATATGCCCTTATAAATATGAGGCGTATGATAGAAGAAAAACAAATGAACCTAACGGTATCATGATAATAGACAAGATGGGCGATTAAAATCGCCCATTTTTTTTTGATATAAACATAATAAGATGAATCAATTTCCGTTTTAAAATCAAATGGTATTATAGATGTAAAGTATTATTAACCAAATAAAAAATAAGTTGATGCCTATGAAATTAAAATCTACTCAGTTCAATTTAGTTAATAAAGAAGAATGCCCCTGGGATGAGTCGAAGGAATGGAGTGCTATTATGGAAGAAGGTGTGACATTATTCTCTCAGGAAGAGCTGCAACCGGAGTTTTATCCGTCGGATCAGTCAGTAAAAAACATTATGGATTTTGCTAGATCATATCAAACAGTTCAAGTCAGGAGCATGAAATTTATTGACTTACACATGAACTAAATCCTCTGGATTATTTAGAAGAAGGCCGCCTCGTGATTCACGGGGCGGGTTTTTTTTGTCCAGGCCTCAAATTTCAAAATTAAAAATTCAATTAAGTGATATTAAATAAGTACAATTAAAATATAAAAAAAGTATCAAAATGCTTGCACAATGAAATTAAATTAATATATTTGTAATATCAAATTAAAATAAATGAAATAGATGTGTTGATAATCATGGCATTATAGATTGAGTTTTAAGGGCTGATCATAGTGTCGGAACCTAGCAGAGTAATGAATTCCATGAAAAAGAAACCCTTTGTACTAAGAATGGATCCTGAAATGCAGGCGGCGCTGGAGAAATGGGCGTCTGAAGAATTCAGGAGTACAAATGGTCATATTGAATGGATACTCAATCAGGCATTGAATAACGCAGGAAGATATAGTAAACGAAAGAAACAATCCCACCTTCCCTCGCAACAATAACCGATAGCAAAGAGAGTCACCCCTTCAGAGAACCCGGGGTGGCTCTTCTTTCTTTTATCTCTCAGTAAAAACGTAGTGGATTAGATTAGCTCCCATTTGTAAGGCGCTTTGCCTAACGGCATCGGAATCATTATGGACTTCTTTTTCCTCCCATCCATCTCCAAGATCGGATTCGTAGGAATAGAAACAGACTAATCTTCCTTCCCAAAACAAACCAAAAGCCTGTGGACGCTTTTTGTCATGTTCATGAATTTTAGGCAGCCCATCGGTGAATTTGTAAGGTTGAGCAAATATTGGATGAGTAGCTGGCAGTTCGATAAAATCAAGTTCTGGAAATACTTTTTTCATTTCCCGACGAATGAAGGGATCGAGGCCATAATTATCATCTATATGTAAAAATCCTCCTGCCATGAGGTAGTTTCGGATATTTTCTGCTTCCTGTGGGGAAAAAACAATATTTCCATGTCCGGTTAGATGAATAAGCGGAAGGAAAAAAATCTCTCTGGACCCTGGCTCAACTGTTGTTGGTTCAGCTACAATATTCGTTTTAAGGTGTTCGTTGCAAAATTTGATAAGGTTAGGTAAGGATGTAGGATTGGCATACCAGTCACCTCCACCCGAATACTTCATCAGCCCCAGTTTTACAGTTGTTTCCTGAGAAGAAAGTTGAGCAAAGGGGAAAAACAAAATAGTTATAAAAAAAATTATACTGGAAGTTTTTTTCATCAGACAGCAATTTGACACAAAAGTAACTTTTTATGAATTAAAGAATAGTTTAACGAGGTGTGGTGGAATCTTTTTTTCTATTTTTGCGTTCCCGGAGAAATGCCGGAGTGGTCGAACGGGGCGGTCTCGAAAACCGTTGTGCCTTTTGGGGCACCGGGGGTTCGAATCCCTCTTTCTCCGCAAATCCTGGTAATTCCACTTCTTGAAGGTGGTTTACCGGGATTTTATTTCCAATTTACTTCGAATACTGCTCGCACCCTTGTTTTGTTCTATCTTGAATCATTCCAAATAACTGTCGTCCTGTAGCAAATTGATTAGTACAGCGTCTTACTAGCGTATTCGAACCTATTTTTTACCGGACCATGATGAGGATCTTTCTATTTAATTTAGTCATACTGTTTAGCATTGGTGTAATGGCAGAGGGCAATCAAAAGACGAAGAAGATTTATAACACAAAAAAAATAGATCAGGCACCTCCTAACATTGATGGAGACCTTTCTGAACCCATATGGCAAGAAGTTTCCAGATCAGGTGATTTTATTCAATTTGAACCGGAATCCGGGGCTCTTCCGTCTGAGCAAACAGAATTTGCTGTGATATATGATGAAAACAATATATATGTTGGAATTTGGGCACATGACAGTCAGGCTTCGCTAATATCAAGGCGTATGTCGAGGAGGGATGATGCTGAAGGAGATATAGTTGGAATAGATTTTGACTCATATCATGATCTTAGAACCTCCTTTGGATTTTGGGTTAGTGCCAGTGGTGTTAAGCTAGATAGGATTATGTCGGGAAATGGTGATATTGAGGATGACACATGGGATCCTATTTGGTTTGTAAAGACTAGAATTGGACCTGATGGTTGGACTGCGGAAATGAAGATTCCATTTTCTCAGCTTCGTTTTGAGAAAGGTTCAGAGCAAGCCTGGGGCATGAATGTTATTCGTTTCCTGTTCAGGAGTGAGGAGATGTCGCTATGGTCACCTATTCCTAAAGAAGCTTCGGGGTATATACATTTGTTTGGTGAATTACAGGGTATCCAGGGAGTTGAAGCAAGAAAACAATATGATGTTACTCCATATGCTGTTGCATCCACAGAGCGCTATGAAGGAGAAGAGGGGAACCCTTTTTCCAGCGGTACAGACTATAATTACACTGTGGGTTTAGATGCTAAGGTAGGGGTCACTAATAATATGATACTTGACCTTTCGGTAAATCCTGATTTTGGCCAGGTAGAGGCTGATCCTTCTCAGGTTAATCTTTCGGCTTACGAAACTTTTTTCGAGGAAAAAAGGCCATTTTTTATTGAAGGTAGAAGCATTTTGAGTATGCCTTTGATGATTGGTGATGGTGACCTGGCTAATGAAAATCTTTTTTATACCAGAAGGTTGGGGCGGATGCCTCAGGGAGATCCCGACCTGAGAGATAGTGAGTTTGCTAAGATGCCTTCTTTTTCGAGGATTATTGGTGCGGCCAAACTTACTGGAAAAACCGAAGATGGATGGTCGATAGGGGCATTGGAAACTGTAACCCGACCAGAGAAAGCTGAGATTGATTTAGATGGAGAGAGGAGGTACGAGACAATTGAGCCACTTACTAATTTTTTCATCGGGACAGTGCAAAAAGACATGAATAATGGAAACACTCTAGTTGGGGGTCTTGTTACTGCTACTAACAGAAAATTGGAAGATACCCCATTGGATTATCTTCATTCTTCTGCATATACTGGAGGATTGGATTTTACTCAATTTTTGAAGAACAGAACCTACATGATATCTGCCAAAACTTTTTTTAGTCAGGTAAACGGTTCTACTGAGGCCCTGGTTCGCACTCAGAGCTCATCTACACATTATTTTCACAGAGCAGATGCAACTCACCTTGAATTGGATTCCACAAGAACATCCTTAATGGGACATGGTGGCTCAATCATGATGGGAAAGGTTGGAAATTCACCTTTGAACTTTGGTATGTTCTTCAACTGGAAATCACCAGGAGTTGATTTAAACGATGTAGGGTTTATCCGTGAAACAGATCAGCTATTGCCAATTTTATGGGGAAACTATCAATTCCTTGAACCATTCAGCATATTCAGGTCGTTGAGATTTAATGGAAGTGTATGGAGTGCCTGGGACTTTTCAGGTACTCACATGGGCTTGGGTGGAAATATTGGGACTCATATGCAGTTTAATAACTTCTGGAATATTAGTCTCGGAATCAATGGACAGCCCGAACAACTGTCAACTTCCATGCTGAGAGGAGGCCCTAGCTTTATGACGCCGGGAGCCATTAGGCCGTATCTTAGTGTTAAAAGTGACAGTAGAAAAAAACTTGTATTTAGTATTTTGAGCATGGGGTCTCATGGTTTTGAAGGCCATTCAAGGGTTGCAAGTGGGAATATTCAGGTTACATATCGACCGATTAATAATTTGTCAATTAGTCTTTCTCCCAATATAACGGTCAGTAAGAATAATCTTCAATATGTCGCAGAAACTAGCTTCTTAGGGGATCCAAGGTATATATTTGCATCAATTGATCAGAGAGTATTGGGTTTGAGCCTAAGGGTTAATCTAAACATTACCCCGGAATTTACTATTCAGTATTGGGGCCAGCCATTCATAGCGACAGGTAGCTATGAGGATTACAAAATGATTTCTGATCCCAAAGCTGAGGATTATAGCGACCGATTCCATGTGTTTACAGGAAACGAGGTTCAATATTTTGATGATGATAATTATTGCTATATAGATGAAAATAACGATGCAAGTCCTGATTATTCCATTGATTATCCTGATTTTAATTTCAAGGAGTTTAAGTCTAATCTGGTAGCTCGTTGGGAATTCAGGCCTGGCTCTATTGTTTATCTGGTATGGTCCCAGGGACGATCAGGAAGTGATTCGTATGGTGACCTTCAACTTGACAGGGATTTTAGTAATCTATATGATGTTCAGCCAAATAATGTGTTTCTAATAAAATTCTCATATAGGTTCGGGTTATAGGTCCCGGGGTCCCCTGCTTCCTACGCCAATTCGTTGGATGGGGAGGGGGGACCTTTTTTTAGTTTGCAGGTAAGTTCGCAGCTCCTATAATTTCTTGATTCACTGTACCTCCAGCCAAAGCTTTTGATCGAATATTATTTAATTATCTTTAGGCCGCTAAACCATTGAGCCTTTAAACGAGCTTGTGCAGAAATATTTGGCTCAGTCATTCGCTGGTAGGTGTATATTATTAATTGATGTATGGAATACCGCTGGACTAAATCATACGATGAAGGGGTACCCAATTCTGTTACGACAGATTTCTCCTCTTTATGTGAGTCATTAGAGAAAAATACCAGAGAAAATCCTTTATCTAAAGCTTTCATTTGCCTTGAAAAGGAAACGACCTTTAAGGATTTTATGGAGATAACAATTAGAATAGCTTGTGGACTTCAGGAATTAAATGTAAAAAAGGGAGACAGGGTTGCATTAATGTCTCCAAATCTATTACAGTTTCCAGCTGTTTTTTTTGCGTGTTTAAAAATTGGAGCTATTTTAGTTCCAATCAACCCCTTGCTTACAACTCAAGAGATTTCTCAGACCTTAAAAATTAGTGATCCAAAAGTATTTATTTATGTGGATCTATTTGTGGATAAGATTAATGCCCTGAAAAACATTTCACATATTGAAGTTTTTGTTGAATCTCAGCTCACTGATTTCGCCTCAGCCAAAATCAGGATATTATATTTGATTAGTCAGATTTTTAAAAAGAAGGAGTCTTTTACACGAACAGAGCCTGTTTTTAGTTTGAAATATCTTATGCGTAATAAGCATCTGGTATCGGAAAATATTATTGATAAAGAGGATACTGCAATATTGTTATGCACGGGAGG
>CAYUNU010000199.1:0-6821 GCA_964446195.1 uncultured Porphyromonadaceae bacterium
GGTTGCGCAACAACCTTCAAAAGAAAAGGTTTTACGTTGGAGGTGGGTTTGCACGAAATGGATGGTCTGCATGCTACCGATATGAAATCCCGAATATTCAAGGATCTGGGGGTTAATGATAAAGTTGAGTTCTTGAAAGTGCCGGAGTTTTACCGCTTCTATAATGGCCGACAGGATGTTGTCGTTTCTCATAATCCTGATGAAGTAGCGGAGAAGCTCATCGGGATATTTCCTGATGAGGAGAAGGGTATTCGGGAATATTTCTACCGGATGATGAATATCAGGAAGATACTGAAAGAAACCGGTGGCGATCCCGGAAAGTCGCTCGGTGAATATATGGATGAGATAATCAGTAATGATGATTTAAAGCTTATCCTTCTGGGTAACCTGGGATATTTTCATGACGACCCATACAGCCTGTCGCTGAGTTATTATTCAATGGCCCAATCAAGCTACTATCAGGGTGGAGGGAACTTTATTAAGGGTGGATCACAAGTGCTATCAGATTATTTTGTTGAGGCTATAGAGGCAGCTGGCGGGGAGGTGCTATTGAACACTTTGGTGACTGAGATACTTGTTGAAGATGAAAAGGCTTGCGGTGTTGCTTATATAGGGAAAAAAGATCCAACAGTGAAAAGGACAATGGCAGAGCGAGTTGTTGCCAATGCATCCCTGCCTCTGGTGGCTGAAACACTATTACCTGAAGAATATGGTTCTCGACTGTCCGAACAATATGAGGAGCTCGAACCCGGAGCCTCCTTGCTTACTGTTTACTTTGGATTTAAAAGGCCCCTCAAAGAGATTAACAAGTGCTATTCTACTTTCATATACGACCAATCAGTTAAAAATCAGGATGATATAAAACACAACAACGCTGCTGATTTTTCTCGGAGGAGTTTCACCTTTGTTGATTATTCTCATGTCGACTCCAACCTTGCTCCTGATGGTAAAAGTGTTGGCGCTGTGTGTTGCATTGATTATACTGATCAATGGGATGAGTTAAGTGAGCAGGAATACAAAGATAGGAAAGAGAAAGCTGCACAGGCATTTATCGAGCGCCTGGAAGGGCTGATCCCGGGTTTCAGAGATGCGCTTGAATATTATGAGGTGGCTACTGCAAGCAGTGTAAGACGGTACACGATGAATCCTAATGGTGCTGTTTATGGCTTTGCACAAACACCGGAGAGAGTGCAGACAGATATCGAGTCGCCTATAGAAAATCTTCATTTTGCATCTGCCTGGACAAAGACCGGAGGTGGATTTTCGGGAGCAATATTTAGCGGATATCTGTGTGCAATGGATATAATGAGGAAATCAAGATAAAAAAACAAGGGTCGGCTTTAAGCCCGACCCTTGTCCCTTGTCCCTTGTCACCCGTCACTTCTTGATCACTCTTGCCTGACTAACCATTCCTCTCTCTGTTTTTAGAACAACATAGTACATACCCTTAGGTAGGTCTGAGAGGTCGATACTCTGAGTAAACTCTACGCCATTAGTGTTATATTGCTTCTGCTTAACCACCTGGCCTGCTGAGTTAACAAGATCCATATTCAGGATAGTTTCATTCTCAGGGTTAATGCTTAGTGTTACCAGGCCTGTTGTAGGATTAGGATACACACGTAACTCAGGATTTGGTGATCTCACAAAGTCTTTTCCTTCAACACCTACTATTATAGGCTTGATATTTATGCTGTAATCCTCTACTTCACCAAAAGAGATATCATCACATGGCTCTGGTGTTTCACCACGCTGCATCATGACACGCATGCGTGAAATGCCGAAAACTGCATCATCAGGAATAGTTATTGTACTGTTAACAACATCCTTGCTGCCTTCGCTGAGAACAAGCTCCCCATCACCCATAAAGTCACCGTCGTTATTGTAGTCTATCCAGATCCTCCAACGTTGATTGGCAGAGTCGGTTCTGAATTTAGGCTCAAGCCGAACATCAACAGTCATGCCTCTGTGAACATTAGCCGACTTAAAAGAATAATCCGAATAGTCGTATCCATTAGTTCGGGAAGAAAGATCGGCTATATCTACCTGGCGGATATACTCATCTCTGGTTTGATTACTAACAACAGGGCAATAAGTTGTTGGATTTTCAGATACGAGGAGCAAGTAGTCTTCAACCTCACCAGGATGTGCACCACATGGCTCCAGGAACATTTCTTTAGGCTGAGTGCAGCGTAAACGAAGACGAGTCATCCTCATCTCTGCCCCTGCAGGAACAGATATTAAACCATAAGATACTCTGTCTTCATCAGGAGCAGAAAGAGCTAATGCTTCATCCGCATCAAAAACCCAGTCATTATTCCAGTCTACCCAAGCCATTAGTGTATCCGGGTATTCTGTATCGTTAAGATGGACTTCAATAGGGTAATATCTTCCTCTTTGGATCTGAGCATGTTGTTCGGTAATCTCGAGGTAACCATCATCTGATGAAAAGCTCTCAATATCACCAACAAATACTCTTTTGATATATCCGGCTTCTGAGTCCGAAACACCTGATCCGTCGCAATACTTTAAAGAAGGATCTTCGGGACGAGTGGCTGTGCTCCAAACACCGCGTCCATGAGTACCTATAAAAATCTGCTCTGTTCTGGTGTTAATTTCAATATCCTGAACGATAACATTAGGCAAGCCCTCTCCATAAGCCGACCATTCTTCCTGGTAGGCATCTATGTAATATATCCCAACATCCATCCCCACATAAAGAGCGTTGTTCCATTTGTTATCGAAAGCAAGACCTTTTCCGGGGATGTTTGGAAGATTCAAACTATAATTATTCCAGGTCAAACCGGCATCGTAAGAAATATATACCTTCTTTCCAGCTGTATAACCAGAGAGTGAAACAGCTATTAGATTTGGGTTTTTGGGATGAACGGCAATCTCGTTAATGCTGAGGTTAGGTAAACCATCAGTGATCTCAGTCCAGTACTGACCACCGTTAATAGTTCTCCAGATCCTTGACCCTTTTGAGGCAAACAGGTAATCGGGGTTTGACTCACTAATTGCCATTTTGTTTATCCAATCTTCGTCGGGATTACTGGCATTATTTAGGAATGATCCAATGACTGTCCAGGTGCGCATTCCATCTGTAGATTTGCGTACCTTGTTGTTCCCAACGTATAATGTTTCCGGGTTGAAAGGGTGTATTAAAACAGGTGTTACCCATGGGCCTTTGCCAGGCTGAGAAATACCGTGATCGCTACAGAAAAAAGTACCGTTCTGGAAACTGCCATAGCGAATATTTGGGTTTGAATAGTCAAAAACGTTATCCATTCCATCGCCACCATTCCATGCTTGCCAATCTCTTGTGTCGTAGAAATAAGTGCCGTTGTCCTGTGATCCCCACATGAGGTATTCGGGGTTTGTTTTACAAACTGATAATTCATAAATCTGGGTGCAATCTGCATTGTCAAAACAGTTTACCCAAGTGTCTCCTTTGTCTGTTGAGTAAGACATTCCACCATCAGTACAGGTGAACAAGGTGTCGCCAATATACACTAAGTCGTGAAAATCGCAATGAGTATACCCAACCTGATTATTTCCCCAGGTCCACTTGGTCGACATCTCCCAGGTTAAACCACCATCTATTGATTTATATGACTCAAATGTTCCAAAATGAAGTTCATTGGGGTCAGTTGGTGAAACTGCCAAAGCAAACATATACCTCTGAGATTTATGTTCTACGGGCAGATCAGCTACTTTTGCAAAGGTGGCACCGCTGTCACTTGACTTAAAGGTTCCTTTAAGGCCTGAAACAACATATACAATCTCGGGATTAGCAGGGGTAACATCAATAAGGATTCCTCCACTAAGATCAACGTCGTTTTGCACAAAGGTCTCTCCACCATTTCTTGAAACATGCAAAGCTTCTCTTTGGCTTACGTACACTGTTTCAGGATCACCAGGCTTTAAACAAATATCATAATAAGCTCCTGTGGCTAGTTGATCCCAGGTTTCACCGGCATCTGTTGTTTTGTATAAGCCCAAAGAGGAAGATACATACAGAACATTAGGGTTGTCAGGATTCATTACCAGATCAACGGTGTTCTCACGGGTAGTAAGATCGACATCAAAGCCTGTTATGTCCCATGTTTCTCCACCATCCAAAGATTTAAATACTCCTGATGTGTAAGTATATCCGCCATCACCATCTCCCGAAGAAATATATATCTCGTCGGGGTTTTTAGGGTTAATGGCTATCCCGGATACTCCCAGGGTAGGTAAATTATCGGTTAATGCTATCCAGGTCAAGCCCCGGTCATATGTTTTCCATAGGCCACCTGATGGTGCTCCTATGTACATGATTTTTGAGTCTGTGGGATCAACAGCCACTCTATCGATTCGACCAACACCGGGAGAATAATGACCGCTCATATTATCGAACTTATCAACTCCATGACTAATCCATTGTGGCTGGCTTTTTAATTTTGGAGCTACTTCTTCAAATAACCTGATCTCATTAAAAAGATTAGTGCTGTTAAGTAAAGAAAGGTCGCCTGAAGGGTAAACTCTTTCCTCAACAAAATATTCCCATCTTTTATATCTGGAATAATCAGTTTCGATTCCCTGATCTTTATCTTTGAAGTATTCCTGAGCTGCAGCTTTTATCTCATAGAAGTTTGCTTCCGGGTCATCCCATAGCGAGTGAAAGTCTTGTGAATAAGAAATTTGTGAGCCAATTAAGGCAATCAGCAAGGTAAAAAGAAGTTTTTTCATAACAGTTATTCAATAATTTGAAGGGCAAATCTATTGAATAATAGCTTCTTGAGATAGGGTAAAACCTAAAAAACCCGTTAATTATAGTCGTTCTAAATTGCGATATTTAGCGTCGATTAAATAGGCTTACCATTTTTAAGGATATACTCTTCTGCTTCCAGGTTCCATATATAAGCGTTTGCCGAGACTATTTCCCTCAATTCTTTGAAGAAAACACTTTCGTTAGCTAATTTCGGGAGATCCATTAGAGCAAAAAGAGGAAGCGATATGTTGGTATAAATCAGCTTTTTCCCACCTGGTATATTGGGCAGGTTTTTTGTTGTTTCAACAACAGCATCCAAGCCGCCAACATGTGTAATCATCATGGCCGGATTGATCTTATTCTCCGACATCATTTTCAGAGATTCTCTCATATCATCTGTATTTCCCCCGCTGGTACCAACTATGTGGGTAAATGCGTAGTGAACATTGTAGAAGTTCATCTCTGCCTTGAATTCAGGGTTTGATGGTCCGGCGAAGAAATTCAGACAGCCATCCTTGGCAAGGATTTGATCGCCTTGTTCAACAACCGGTTTTACCGGAGCAAAGACAAAAACATCATCAAAACCGTAATCTCCAGTCAGGTTATTAAGATATTCAACCGGATTATCTAATTTGGCGGTATTGACATATTTCAATTCAACACCTTTCTTGGCTGCGGTTTCGGGTGTGATAAGGCAGGCAGCCCTATCCAGCCTATCATCATCGATATCGGTAACCACGAGTAAACCAGGCTTGCGATCACAGTTTACAGCATAGTCAATTGCACCCAGTCCCATTGGCCCGGCTCCGGCAAGTATGGCTAGATTTCCACCTTCCTTGATACCCATCTCATGGATATATGTTCCATTTTTTATGTGGTAACTGGCGTGGAAAGCTCCTACAATGCATGACATTGGTTCTGACAATGATGCAGGGAAAAAGCCTTCACCTTTATATGAAAGAAGACAATCCATCTCCATAACGGAGCTTGGGATAATAATATGTGTAGCATCTCCTCCAATATACTGGAATGAGTATCCGGGGGCATCCAGGCTTCCTTTATAATTCATCGCAGGTTGAATGGAGAACTTGTCACCAGCCTGGAATTTGTCTTGCCATTTTTTTCCAACTTCCAATATCTCTCCCGAGAATTCATGACCAATCATCACGGGCTTCTCATGAACATTGTCAGGAACTCTTTTGTGATCGGCACCTTGCTTGGTGGCCTTATATGACGACATGCAAATACTGTCGGATACTACCCTGGCGAGTATTTCATCCTCTTTTATCTGTGGTAATTCAAACTCCTCAAGCCTCAAATCGTCTTTTCCGTATAAGCGTATTGCTTTTGTTTTCATCTAGTTAAGCATTATTTGTCCACCGGTAACAGGAACAGCCTGACCAGTTTCATATTTTTGATCAATAATATAATATACTGCCTTCATTACGTCATCTACCGTACAGCCCCTGTTGGCAGGGACCTGTGCTTCATAAAAACGTTTTACATCAGCAATAGTTTTAGCTCCCGGCACTTTTCCTGCCCTAAGGTACTGAACGAAGAGACCATTGTCGGGATCAGACCATAGTGGCCCGTCGAAAAGATTTCCCGGAGCAATAGAGTTTACTTTCACCCTAAATGGCATAAGCTCCATGGCAAAGGACTGTGTGAGACCTATACCTCCAAATTTCCCCCCAGCATATGCGAAATTTTTGTTGCTACCCTTTAATCCTGATTTTGAATTTATCTGGATGATATCTGAGAAATGAGTCTTACTGTATTCTGATTGCAACTTCATTACTGCCGATGAATATTTGGCGCAGAGAAAGTATCCTTTGTAATTTACCTTTGTCACAAGATCAAATATTTCGGGTTTCATCTCATCCAGTCCGCCTGCAAAAAGAACACCTGCATTGGATATCATCAGGTCGAGTCCGCCAAACTCCTTAACCGTTTGTGAAATCAGATTCTGTACTGCGTCGGGATCTGATACATCAGTTTTAACAAAAATGGCCCGGTTGCTCTTTTTTGCCCCATTAAGGTCGGCAAGTAGTCTGGAGCTGGTTCCCTCATT
>CAYUNU010000200.1:0-6818 GCA_964446195.1 uncultured Porphyromonadaceae bacterium
AATTTATCCTGATACGCTCTATTAAATCAACTACCATTGTCCTTGACAATATAAATCACTCTGCTGTCTTTTTCAACAAATGAAATTGATATTTCAGGTTTTTCAACTTTTGACGAAAATTTGATAGCATTTGATATTAAATTTTGCCATAGCTGACGCAAAAGTATTGTATCTCCAATAGCTCTCGGCAAATTAGATATATTAAGACTAATCCCTTGACGTTCATCTTCATTGGTAAGTTCAAAAAACATAGATTGTGCCATACTTTTCATATCTATCTCTGAAAAGGTCAATACAGATCGGCCAACCCTGGAATAGGATAAAAGGTCATCAATAAGTTGACCCATTTTTTTAGCGTTTTGCATTATAATATCGCCTAACCTTTTGGCCTCATCATCCAAATCCAAGACATATTCCTCTATTAAAATTTTCGTAAAACTATTAATAGCTCTAAGAGGAGCGCGTAGATCATGAGAAACAGAATAAGAAAACGATTCCAGTTCATGGTTTATTTCCTCAACTTTTTTGTGCTGATACTCCAATTCCTTGTTGTGATTTTTTAACTTCATCTGAGTATTTTGCAAATCTGTCGTTTGAGCCTCAAGCTTAGAGTTCGCTTTTGATAAATACTCTGCAAAAAATCTAGTTCTTTCACTAACGAGAATACTTGAATAAGTGTTGTTAATAGTCGGTTTTAAATAGGATAATAATTGGCAATCCTCTGAAATAAATGATTTCAATGTTCCAATAAGCACAATAGCCACAATTTGATTCTCCACCTTAACCGGTATAAGGATGAATGACTTTATATCTTCATTTCCTACTGTTAATCTGGGTATATGGTCATCCTCATTTAAAATACCTGACCAAGTATCTCCTTTTTTCAATATACTTTCACCCAATTTCTTCGCTTCAACACCAAAAACACCTAATTCCTTGATATCAGTCCCAAAGGAGGTAATAGGTTCAAACGAATTATTAATCTCATTTAATAAGTAAAAGATTGCAATATCCCCTTTAGAAATTTCCTTTAGCAGTTTTAAAAGATCATAAGTAAAATCCATTAAACTTGTTTTACTTATGATTGTTTTCTCAACATTGGCAACATTTTCCCTAAGCCTCTCTTTGGCCTGCAAGGACTTGGCTAAAGAGTTTATAGAAACAGCTAAATCCCCAACTTCATATTTGTACTTTTTCGTGATTCTCTCAGAATAATTGCCATCAGTTATCTTTTTTGTCTTTTTATTCAATTCCATAATAGGATTGGAAATCCGGTTCGCAATCCAATAAACAATTAGTATATCAAAACAAATAACAACGAAAAATATTAGGGCAAAATACTTTTTAACTCTTTGCAAAGGTGCATATACCTCAGAAATATCTTGCTTGACAATTAAACCCCATTTCAACTCACTAATATTGGAGTATACGGCTAAAACCTTATTCCCCAAATAGTCTACATCTTCACCAATTCCAAATTCTCCATCCAGAGCTTTGGAAACATAATTGGTATTAATTCTTTTCTTTAACACCGCATCATCACCCCTTCTTAGTTGGCTAATAACGATTCCTTCAGTATTTACAATGAATGATTCTCCTGTATTACCTAAACCTATGTGATTGGACAAGGAAACGTACAATGATTCTTCAAGGTCAATCCATCCAACAAGAACACCAATTATTTCATTCCTGCTAGCCCCCCCATAAGCTGGTATTGCAAAAGCCATACTTACCTCCTCTTCCGCCCCAAAAGAAAATATATCGCTATTCACTAATTCTCCAGATTCCATGACTTGTTTATAAAAAAAAGTATTCGATAAATCCTGACCTTCAGATGCAGGATTACTTGAAATTTCAACTAAGCCGGTGGTAGGATTCACAAAAGACAGCTCTTTGTAATGAATATAATAATGTGTGAAATTTTCCAGGCAAGTCCTAAGTTTCGAGGAATTATCAACATTTGTATTTAAATCACTATTGTCAGAATCAATCAATAGCCTGGTGATAAACTCACTTTCAGAAATGAAACTATTCATATCCCCTGATCGTTCATCAAACCAGGAATCCAGATAATAATTCTTTAAATCATGAATTGACCTTAATTTATCGCCGGCTTCGGTCCTTAATGATTTCTTCTCAATAGCAACCGAGATAGCTAGCCCACAGAGAACAGGCGACAGGGATATAAATAGTATCCAATGGAATAATAGGCCCCGTATATTTTTCATTATTCTAATACTAAACATCAGACAGTGTCAATTTTAGCTTTCAACTCATCTATTTCCTCTTTCAGTCTAACAATAACAATTTCCCTCCCAACAAAAACTTTAACGGCCTGGTCGAGTTCATCAATTTTTTCCTCGAGCTCCAGAGTCCTTTCTTTAACCAGCTCCTCAAGTTTCTGCTTGTAATTTTTCTCCTCATATTCAGCAATCTTCCTGTCTGTTATATCTTCAAAAATTGTTGCAAAATATCCTTTTGTCGGACTATAAACCTTAATACTAAACCATCTTTCAAGAGCCTCTGAAAAAGATTCCAAACGGGTTTCTTTTCCAGTGAGCGCCACTTCACCGTATATTTTTATCCAATCAGTAACATCATCATTAATATCAGGAATAACCTCGCTTACCCTTTTCCCCAAAGCCTTTTCCTTTGAGATACCAGTCATTTCCTCAAAAACTTTATTGATCATAACAAACTCATAATCTACAGGATTACCCTCAGTATCCGTAATGATTTGATGATAAGCAAAGCCATTGACTGTATTCTCGACCATTAGCCTGAATTCCTTCTCACTTTTTTCCAAGTTCTTAACAGCAAACTTCCTTTTCGTAATATCACGGTTATTACCTCTTCTACCCAGAAACTCTCCATTACTGCCGAAAATAGGAATACATTTATGCCCTATCCAAACATCCTCCCCATCTTTATTAATGATCCTGAATTCCATTTCATGGATCTTTCTATCATTTTCGTCTTGCCCTTCATAATGACATTTAACTTTTTCATAATCTTCCGGATGAACGATCTTATTAATAAATCCTGGATCATTATAAAATACTTCCTGACTATATCCTGTAATTTTTTCACATGAGGGCGATAAATAATTATAGTTTCCTTCCGAATCCAGCCAATATTCCCAGTCACTTGTAAAATCAGCCATTATTCGAAATTTGTGTTCACTCTCATCAAGTTGCTTTTTAGCTAGCTTGTACTCAGTAAGATCCTGATATACTGATACAAGCTCACCCGAGGAGAGTTTATATACATAACTCTCCCTGTACCCACTAATTCTATCGTCCTTATAAAATGAACTTGGTAAAAAAGCAGGATCTCCACTTTCCCATACCTGTTTTAACAGATCAAACAAACCGAAATCAACAACCCCAGGAAACACTTCAGTCAGTTTTTTCCCAATAATTAATTCCTTTCTAACTTGTTCAACTTTCTCAGCCTCCGGATTTAAATATTCAATTATAAAGTCCTCACAATCATCAGATACCGAAAATACTACAATACACGAAGATGTATTATGAACAATACTCCTATACCTCTCCTTAATTAGTTCAAGTTTGGTTTGCAGTTCTCTATTAACTGTAACATCTTGAAAAACACAATATGTTTGTCCAAACCTGCCATCCGCTTTATACCCTACAGAACCATTAAACAAAGCATCTATAAAATGACCATCCTTATGTCTTAACTTAAACTCAATACCATTAACCGAACCTTTTTTTTTGAAATCAGCAAAGCTGATACTAAAATCTCGCAAATTATCCGGGTGTAAAAAGTCACCAAACCACTTGCCTGCAACCTCTTCTTTAGTGTAATCAAGCGTTTTTGCCCAGGCAGGATTTATATCAACAATACAACCTTCTTCATTAAGCGATTGGTATGGAATAGGAATATTTTTATATAATAGCTGATATTTTTCCTTTGTCTCGATTAACTGCTCTTCATCAAAAACCCTATTTAGATGAAATATCATATTCTCGATAGTCCCGTCCTTATTCATAATTGGAGTCAAGGAAAATTCAATAATCATGGAACTAACATTAACACTATCTCCATTAAGTAAATGAGGCAAAGAATAGGAAACAACAGTTTTTGCAGTGTTACCTTTTGTAAATGCATTCTTAATTATTGGCAAAACTCCTTGTTCTGCAAGAAGAGAATCCTCGAAAATATTGTACTGCCCAACAAAATCATCATTTGTTATACCAAATAATTTGCAGCAAGCAGAATTAGCAAAAATGGCTGTTCCGTTTTTATCGGCAATCCAAATACCATAATTTTTGACTTCCAGAAGGTCAGAGAAAATTCCAATGTCATTCGCACACCGGGAAAAGAAATTTTGGATTGGCTTGTTTTTCATTATGGAAATCAATTATAATAAAAGCGTACATCCTTTATTACTGTCAATTGAAATCCAAAGTTGAAAGTTGTTTTTTGCTGGTAGGTCCCCATATCTGGCTAGATTTTATGGTTTTATCAGGGTCCAAGATAGAAAAAAAGAAGGTATAATAAAAACACACACAGATAATATCTGCAACACCAATTATAGTCTGAATATTTATCTTTATCATCTAAAACCCAATATAACATGAGAACGATAAAGCAACTTTCCTTACTGTTAGTAATATTACTATCACCTCTTATCTCCAATGGGCAAACGCCTGTTTATCATTGGGATTTCGCAAAATTGATTGAACGAACCTGTATCGAGAATATCTCCGGCATCTCGGATACTGTTGAAGGTTATACTTCATCAGCTAAGGGGGTTATTGGAAATGGCTTAAAAATGGATGGATTCACCTCTTGCGTTAAGACAAAAAACAGGCCTATTGTCAAGGGGAATCAACTTAGCATTGAATCATGGGTATCTCTGGGAAACTATCCATGGAATTGGTGCCCAATAATCTCTACAGTTTCTGATGATATACAAGGATATCGTTTACAAGTAGGACCTCTTGGACAGGTCTCGTTCGAAGTAGCTGTTGGAGAACAATGGTTAATATGCACCAGCGAGCAGGAAGCTTTACCACTAAGAGCATGGACGCATATTACAGGAACATACGAAGCTAATAATGTTTTGAAATTGTTTATCAATGGTAAACTTGTATCACAAACTCAAATTAATGGAGAAGCAAAAATTCCTAATCATGATTATATCATTGGAATGGTAAATAAACCTGCCAAGCCTTCTGATATTCATAGGATCTGGGGAACAATAGAACAGTTTTTCGGGCTAGATGGTATTCTTGATGAAATAAAGATCTACGACAAGGCACTGTCGGGCAATGAAGTTTCTTCACAATATTCTTCTTTAAACCCAGGTACTCCTGATATTGCCCCCCGCAAACTGCCAACAATAGATAATCATCCGGGACGATTTGGTGCCTTTTACACAAAACTTAAATACTATCCTGGGTGGGATAATCTCTGGCCTGTTGATCAGGATCCTGATATAGTTGTTTGTTTCGACAAATCCCCCATCAAATTGATATTTTGGAGGGGCATACGATATGGTGCATCATGGGTGTCGGAAAATGAAAACTGGATGAGCGACCAAAGTGTGGAAGCATGGGGTACAGGGAATGACGACAACGAAGGTTGCTTTGAACATATGCAAGACAGGCATTGCAGGTATTCACATGTGCGAATAATTGAGAATACAGATGCACGTGTAGTTATTCATTGGAGGTATGCCCCAACAAGCGCCTACCTGAGTACCTGGAGGCCCGACCCCAAAACCGGATGGGAGTGCTGGATTGATGAATACTACTATATTTATCCAGATGCTACCGCAATAAGAAAAGTTTCCTGGAAAACCGGCAGTCTGGGCTACCCAAGACAATTCCAGGAAACACTAGCACTGCTTCATCCCGGTCAGAAAGTCTCCGACCTACTGGAAATAGACAATGCTCTGGTAGCTGATTATGATGGAAACAAAGGGAAGCAATCATTTGTTGAATCACCTAAGCCACTCGACTGGGGAGACACAAAAGATTTCACAATTCAGCAATATGGATTTAAATCAGAGCATAAACCATTCATATGTTTTGAACCAGGAAACAAAATGAACTTAAGGGATGGAAAGCTATCTGCATATGATCGTGCTGCCGGATGCAACCATTTTCCAGTTGGTCAGGCTCGTTGTGATGGCAGAACAACCAGAGTGGGCGACAGGCCATCGCACGCGACATCCTTTCCCATATCCGACCCAATTATCCATGAGCTTGGTGATCGTATGTATTGGAATGGTCTGTATGGCATGAATGATATGAACCTTGATGAAATCATTGATTTTGGCAGATCCTGGGCTTATGCACCGGAAATTGAAGTTTTAGGGGAATTTGAAACATCCGGATATGATAGAAGCGAGAGAATTTATCAAATTAAAAGGCCAGAGCAAGCTGGATTCTCTGAGTCCTTGCTCAAAGATGGAAAAATTAGTAGACCAGAAATTGAAATTAAAATAAATGGCAGCAAAGCATCTCCCATTCAAAACCCCGCTTTTTATATTAAGAATTGGAATGGTGTTGAACCGGAAGTATATATCGATGGGAAAAAATTTGAAAAGGCAAGAATTGGTCTGAAACATGAGCTGGAAGGAGATGATCTTATTGTATATATACCAATACAATCAACAAAAAAAGTATTGCTTGAACTAAAATAAGAATTTATATGCTCTGTTGTTTTAAAAGAATAGCCATTGTTTCAATCATAGGCCTCATTGTATCATGCTCACCACCAAAGCCCAACGTTCTCCTGATTTCGGTAGATGATCTCAACAATTGGATTGAGCCTTTGGGAGG
>CAYUNU010000201.1:0-3910 GCA_964446195.1 uncultured Porphyromonadaceae bacterium
GCCCGAAGAATCCCCCCACGTTGCTATCCATAATAGAATCTGTCTGTGGAGAGATAGAAACACAAATAGACTTCCCTGTTCCGGAATACTGAGTAATACCGCAAATTGGCCCTCCGGAAATATTAATTTCATTTTCGGGGTCGTCCCACTTTGTGTTTGGCTTTGTGGCGTCCCAAAGAAGTTTCAATCCAAAACCTTTTCCTCCAACAAACTTATCTATCATTTCTTCAGAAACAGGTTTCTCTTTAACTTCATTATTTGAAACATTCACATAAAGGGTTCTTTTGTTATAGCCTTTGTCAATTGGGCGCCATTCATAGCTCCATTCTTTCAGGAGCTTGTGCTTTTTCTTTAATTCTGGAATGTTAATGTTCATTGTTGCAATTATTTCGAGTTAATATTAAATTTCGCAAAAGCAAAAATAGTATTTTTTTTCGATGCCCGAAAGCAAAAAACGCCATAAACGACTTGATTTTTATTGCATTTCGGGCGTTTCGATTTATTAAAGCCAGAAAAATCTACAATAAAACTTAAGTCTGTAATATACGTCCAAATTTTTATTGAAGAAAAATCCATACTCAAACAATCAATAACTTTGAAAATATGTCAAAATTTGTATATTTGCATAGGTGCTTTTGAACAGCTTTTACAAAAGCACTCAACAACTAACAACAACTACTATGCGTAAATTTGTACAAATATTCTTTCTGGTATTAATTCCGCCGATATTTATTGCATTGTTAATATTCAACTATCAGAATATACCTAGGTATAGCAACAAAGAAGAGCTGGAGGAAAAATATTCAGCGCGTAAATTGGGCAAAAAAGACCACTCTATGTTTGCAGAGCTGCAGAAAGAGTTCAATTCAGTACATGAAGAAGGATGAGGTTGCTTTGAATAAACATGATAGATGTGCTGAGGTTATAGGTTCTATTATCGAAAGCGGTGATCCAAGGCTGTCAAAAATTGCTCGGAAACTTAGGAGGAAGATTCCTTTGTAGAATAGATTTCTATAATTCTGACATTGTTAATCTATAAAATACTCTCTAATTTTGACCAGGAGATGTATTTCCCATAAGAAGTATTAAAGCTTTGCTCACCCCCGTAAATAACATTTAGATTGCTTGTTTCATCTCCGGAAAGTTTTTGCCAATATTTTAAGTTTGAGAAATAATTCTCTTGCATGGTCTTTCCTGATTTGATCTCAATCGGTATTGGCCCTGAAGGTGTGTCAATTATCAGATCAATTTCTTGCTTAGCCTTATTCTGCCAGAAGAATAATCGAGGTATTCGTCCTCTGTGAAACCTGTTTTTAACAAATTCATTGATCATCAAGTTTTCAAAAAGAGCACCTTTGGCAAAGTAGGTTTTAACCTGTTGTATACTTTCAATACCAAGTAAGGAACACACCAAACCTGTATCAAAGAAGTACAACTTGGGAGTTTTAACAATTCGTTTATTGTAATTGTTGTGATAGGGATGTAAAAAATAAATTATGTAACTAGCCTCAAGTATAGACAACCAAGATTTTGCCGTGTTGGGTGATATTCCAGCGTCAGTAGCAATAGAATATAGATTTAGTAATTGACCAGCCCTGCCTGCACATAGCTGTAGGAAATTTGAAAAGCTGTTGAGGTTCTCAATGTTTTTTATCTGCCTTACATCCTTTTCAATATATGTGCTAATGTATGAGGGATAAAATAAAGATGGGTCAATTTCTTTGTCATAAATTCCCGGGTAAAGTCCCTTGAAAATAGCTTCCTCGTACTCTTCAAAAATGATCCCTTCTGTTCTTAGTTCAGAAAGACTAAAAGGCAGCAATTTTAAAACAGCAGACCTTCCAGCCAGACTCTGAGTAATATTCTGCAATAATAGAAAGTTTTGCGATCCAGATAGAACAAAACGTACATCTCTACTGCTGTCAACAATTCCCTGTATATACGAAAACAATTCTGGTACTCTCTGCGCTTCATCCAGAACAGCTCCAATTGGGAAGTTGCTTAAAAACCCCCGCGGATCTCTCAAAGCATTATTTCTTATATCAAAGTCTTCAAGGTTTACATAGGGAATATCTGTAAAGATTGATTTGATCAGGGTTGTTTTACCGCTTTGACGTGGGCCAGTAATCGTGATGACAGGAAACTTACTCCCGAGTTCACTAATTGTTTTGGATAATTCGCGGTCTATCATGATTCAAAAATACATAATTTTGGACATATATGCAATGCTATTGACGATTTGTCCGCAACTGTGCATTATTTTCTATTAAATCGGATTAAAATGATTTCATAACAACTTTTCATATGAAAATTTTTCACATAAAACTATTGAGTATTCTTTTGTTTTTATCTATTCACTCAGGATGTAAGACCAATTTAAATGATGACATCCATGGGAAACGCAATAGATTTGAAATAAATACAATTGAAGGAAAGGAAAATACTAGAACACTTTTGTTAAGTCAAATTATTGACAGTATTGGCATTGTAACTCTAGAATCTAATAAAGATTCTTTTTTTTCGGACATTACTGAAATAGGAATATCCATTAAGCAAATCTTCAATGATTTGGGACTCCACTTTTGTTAATGTGATAATTTCGTTGCTAATTGTTATTTTGTAATTCATGGTCATCACACTACTTTTTTAAATACTGTCCTCAACAAAACACATTGCTTGATTAAGCCCCCTATTAATCGAACTTATTCATATTACTGATATTTATATTGAATATGTTTTACATTATCTCCAACCCTAATCAAATGTTCTCGGCCCGGCTCAACGGGATTGGCAATGAACCTGGTCTTTTTCAAGAATTTAGTACTACGTATCATTGGTAAATAATTAAATGATAATCCACAGATCAATATCACATCTCTATGCATATACCAGTTGCCAAACCAGAATATTAATGGATTTAGAAATATTTTTTACCAATTTTAGTAACCACCTGATTATATGAGAGAAAAAAATTAACTATGGGATGGGGAAATTTTGTTGTAGAGATACAACGTCTTATTACTCAACTATCCAACTATTTCTGTTATACATTAATATTTTGTATATTTGTCAATACATTCTGTTACAATGGAAATTATTGCAAAAATAGCAAAGTTCAATTTCTGGGATGGTGAAGTTCCCGAATCCGGGATTTTAAGAAAGACCTATCTGGGAAGAATTTCAGATTTTATTGGGAACAAACTGGTGAAAGTTCTAACCGGACAAAGACGTGCTGGAAAGAGCTATCTTCTTCGGCAGATAATCCGTCAACTCATAGAGTCGGGAGTAGATCCTCATAATATCTTGTATGTCAATAAGGAATATACTGATTTTGATTTCTTGGAATCATACGAAGATCTGGGCTCATTACTGAAAAACTACAAAAAGAATTATAAGCCGAAAGGTAAAATCTTCCTGTTTATTGATGAGATTCAAGGAATCAAGTCCTGGGAGTATTTTGTTAATTCATGTTCTCAAGATTTCAGGGAAGATTATGAAGTCTTCATTACTGGTTCAAACTCTCAGATGCTTTCAGGCGAGCTGGCATCTCTATTGTCTGGAAGGTATGTCGAATTTATGATTCAACCATACAGTTTTAATGAGTATTGTGATACTAAAAATCTGAATCCTATAAGAACTTCCTATCTGGAATACCTGCAGGAGGGAGGACTACCAGAATTATTCCATTTGCCCAATCTAGAAACCAAAAGGCATTATGTGTCGGCAATCAAGGACTCAGTGCTATTGAAAGACATCATCCAACGCTATAATATCAAAGATGCCAGGCTCTTGGAAGACCTATTCATTTTCCTTGTCAATAATGCTTCCAATTTGATATCATTTACCAGTATAGTCAAATATTTCGCTGGAAAAAACCGACCAAGCCTTTTCAACACCCAGAAGCAAGAAA
>CAYUNU010000201.1:3991-6807 GCA_964446195.1 uncultured Porphyromonadaceae bacterium
TCGTACATAGGGTTGACAGCTACAGTATAAAAGGTAAAGACACCCTTTCAGGAACCTACAAGTTTTATATCAATGATCTTGCTTTCAAGAACTACTTGTACCCCGGATTCGAATTTGGTGAGGGGTACAAACTTGAAAACCTTGTATATTTACAATTGCTTTTTTCCGGTTACAAAGTATATACTGGTGCTATGAGACATAAGGAGATTGATTTTGTTGCACAAAAAAGCGACAGGATCATTTACATCCAATGTACTTACATACTTGTAGATCCAAAAACTATCGAACGAGAGTATTCTGCATTGAAGTCTATACCAGATAATTACGAAAAATATGTGGTTTCAATGGATGAAATCCCAATTCCATCCCGAGAGGGAATCCAACATGTACAAGCCTGGAGACTGGACAAGATTTTAAGTACCTGAGCCTCGTGGCCCTACTGAAAAACCGGCAGAGAATAAGTCTTCTCTCCAGTCTTAATCACAACTTCATCAAAAGCATATTTCATCCCACCCTGACCGTATGGAAAGCCACCCATAATACAAGAATCGCCACCAAGAGAACAGGTAATTACAGCCTGATAAAAGTATTTGCCCTCGGGAAGAACAATCTGATATACCTGCTTTGCATCCGAAACATTAGAGTGGAAAAAAAATACACCTTTGTTCATTTCATACATGGTGTTGCATACAGCCAGGTCGGCACGCCTTATGCCACTCTGTATAAGACTGTAATCAGGAAGCTCGAAATCAACCTCAAGTATCCCGTGTTTTTCAGGTAATTGAACCCCATCAAAGCCCTCAAAGGGTTTGTCTTCTTCGCAAGCAAAAAGAATCATCATTACGATAAATGCCCAAAAAAACTTGTTCATATTGATTCTAAAATTCTTCATAACTGGAAACGAAGTTGAGATTTTTGGTAATCTGATTCATTGCAATTGTATCAATAGATTGTTCAGACAATGGTATCCCATAAACATGTATCCTTGATATGGAAGAGAAAACCCCTCGCGCATTATCAAGGTTGGTGTAATCAGCTACCCTGTCAGACAAGCCCAAGGGGTTAATCCCTGAATTCGAGAACAGGGCTAACTCAACTCCACCATAAACAAATGTGAAATCCAGGTTTACTATTTTTCGACTCACACTATCCAATTCGGGTATATTGTCTTTTAGGGTTTGTAATAAGGATGTGCCACTCACATTCTGACTGAAAATTGCTTCATCAGGATATTCCAAAACCGGATTGAGAGTCATTGCCATTCTCTTACTACGTATCTCTCCTGATGTTTTCTCCAGGTAATTAATATAAAATGTTCCTTGATAATAGGCAGTGCCGGGAGATCCAAACCATCGTAAAACATAGGCCTGTGTTGGATCAATAACCATCTTCCTGCCAGGAACAATTACAGGATCAATAAGCTTAACTGGAGCTATTGGTTTGATCTTTCCCGAAGCCATTGTTTTAGTTTCCGGAAAGTAAACGTATAAACTGAAGGCACTCAAGTGGGTGGGTTTAAGCTTGCATGTGTAAATATCAGTACTTGCAAACAAAGAATCATCTGATGTTCTGAACTTTTCGGAGTAAGAGAAATCTATAATTGTACGCACCCCCTGTTCATCAATACTTTCAATATAAATCCTCTTTGTTGTATCCTTCAAATAATCGTCAAAAGTTTCTTCCCACTCCAATAGTTCGTCACGATCCTGAAAAACTCTTGATAAACGAACTGTTTGTACTGAATCCTGAGGGTTCAGCAAACAATAGACTACCGGAGTAAATTTTGGAGATGAAAACAGTTCAATATCTGATTCACAGGAATGAAACAAATACCCCAGCAATCCGCAGATCACCACTAGGAAGTAATATTTGTGTGATTTACTCATTCTTTATACATCTCACTGATAAGAAATTGGCATTAGCAGAATAGCCTGGGTATATTTTATCTTCCCCCTTAAGCAAAGCTATATTCCAATGACTCATTGCTGGAGGAGAAGGTCGAAGTGGTGTTGATGACCAGAAATATGAAATAGAACCTTGTCCCTCAAACACCCAGGTCTTACTTGGCCCAAATACCGGATCATAAACAATTCTTTTTTCGCACCATCCAGCGTAGAGAGCATTAAAGTCAGTAGAACCACCTATTAATAATTCTGAGGCTGAGGAATAACCTCCGATATAACTGATGAGAACCTCCCATTCCTTTTTTGTAGGGAGATGCCATCCTTTTGGACATATACCACGAGCACCCTCCGTCATATTCATGCTGGCTGCTGAATACGCAGTATATAGTCGTCCATATTTTGAACAATCTCCAGGATAACATACTGATCTCAAAGTATCTATTTTATTGGTTAAATTTCCTGGTTCATAGTACATATTTCTTGCCGTCCACCATTGATCACCAATTTTTACAGTTGGATAAAACTCTTCAGCATCAAACCTTCTGTCAATGATCAATCCAGTTTCATTTGTTCCAGCTGTTACAGTAACATATGTTGATGTTGTATCTCTAAGCCCTTCTGTATCCATTGCTTCAAGGATAATCTTATAAACTCCGGGATTCGTGTACTTATGGTAATAATACTTCTCATCACTAAATTCAGTATCCCAGCTCTGATCACCCTCAAAATCCCAGCGGACCTTTATTTGAGAAGGCCGGTCCTCAATATCATATGTTGGCCAGGCATCAAGATAGAATTGAGTTGTGAGATTTCCTCGGGTGCTACCAATCTTAAACATTGGAATCGGTGGTCTGTTCAGGTGAAATACCCTAACCGGCTGGCTAAGCCGATTTTCAAGACTATTAGCATCTA
>CAYUNU010000202.1:0-6803 GCA_964446195.1 uncultured Porphyromonadaceae bacterium
ACCGGACTGAATTCTATCCCGGCCATGAATAGTTGTCCATCTTTGGACAAATTCCATGGTAAATCCATGCCATCAGGAGTTAGAGAGCTGAGATAATCATATCTCCCGAATAATTTAAAGCTTTTTACGATATCAATGTTTGTGTAGAATGACCATCCATAGAAATCATTTCCTTCTTCCATATTGTAGTTTGCCTGATAGTTATACTCACCTGCTAAGGAGAATCGCTTAGCTTGGTAAGCTAGAAAAGTAGACAATGTTTGCTGGGCAGATGAGTCTTTCATGTGATCCACATACACTCGTGCTGTGAGATTTTTGATAGGAGTCAAGGTTAGCCCAAGGCCAGCTCTTAAACTGTTGTCAGACTGGATATTTTTGTAACCTTCGCCATTGACCAGCCAAAAATCAGCACTGGCAAAATCACAAAACTCATAGGCTGTTGAAAATCCGATGTCAGCACTTGAACCCATCTTATATTCATCCTGAAAGGATTTGGCAATCCATCTTTTCCCCCAGAATTTTTCTTGCACTTTAAACTGTGTGGTAGATATCATACCAAAATAAAAATCGAAGCTGTTCTTTTCATAATGCATGTAGGCGTTCTTGATGAAAGCTGTCATTTTAAGTTTACCAACTCCAGGATCAGCAACATCAATATTTACCTTTGCTGAAAAATTAGGTGAGAATTTGTAGGAATATCCCAGGTAAGCCCTACTAATCTCAAAAGCCGGAGTGCCTTCGTTGCCCGAATACTTATAATTGAGGTTAGTGTAAACCTTTGCAAAAGGCTTTCCTCCCGGAACAAACGACAAATCTTCCTGAGCAGTTACTGTACCGCTCCCTAAAATAATCCCAATAAGCAGGATCGTTAATTGCTTCATGTTAAAAATTCTTCTGATTTACCGATGCAAAGATTCAAGAAGAATATTACATAAACGTTAACTCTATGTTACATTACTGTTACAACTAAAAGCCCCTATCTCCCTTTTCTTATTTTTTAAAAATTCTAAAAGGCGTCATCATCCCATATTCCATAAATCGGTATTCACCTCCAGGTGGCTGATGATCAGGAGCCTGATTCCAACTGAAAGGGCCGTCGATCCATCCCGTTAGATCCTTGTGATGGAAGCCAAGAGTGTTTTTTAAACTGCCACTGATCACGAATCTAACCTCATTTTTTCCTGATTTTAGAAATTCTGAAATATCCATCTCAGTTTGCCAGCCAACAAATCCGGCGGCTTGCTCATTAACAATAATCTCACCTGCTATACCTTGCCAATCCTGCAGCTTTAGGATGTATGATTCTTTTGCATCAGGATCGTCCTGCAAACTTAATACCTGCATGTACTCAACCTTGTCACCGTAAAACGGCATTCCAAGGTCTTTCCAGCTACCTAAGGACATTTCCTTTGGTGCTGTGATAAGAAATCCCTTCTCACTCTCTTCGAGACAGAAATCGCCGAGAATATATATTGGCATTATTTCAGCAAAAACCGACATCTTTTTGGCCTTTAAGGTCACGGTATTCCGACCGGGATGTGTTGATAAGCCAATAGGATAAACAGGAAAATGCTTATCGAGCCACCACTCACCGGGTAGGGGATGGATTTCTAAACCGTTAATCTCCACCGTCCATATTTCCGGTCGTTCAGCTACCAGTCGCAATGACTTCATTTGTTCGCTCGACAAGTTTTTATCAATCTCGAACGAATAGCGGATATTGTGCCAGCTTGTCTCATCAAACTCGTCCATTTCAAGATATGTTTTCCTGAATTGAATTTTGTGCTGCCAAGGATTTCCAGTTGCAAGACCCGACCAATCAAACAGTTTGTACATGGCATTCATGAAATATGCATCCTCCTGATGATATTCAGCTGTTTCTACCTTAAGAAAATCAATGGTTAATATATTGTCGGAAAGTCTTTTAACCTCGCAAGGCCCGTCTAAGGGCAGATCTGACACTGCGGCTTCTCTCTTTTTAGCTTTTGCCAGCTTTTTGTTGCTGATGACAAGCATTCTGCTGCCAACAGGGTTAAGTTTGATATGGCCTTTAACATTTTCTTTTTCCCTGATGTATTCCATAGGCAAAATATCACCTGTCAGAAGGTCTATTTCAGACAGGTATTTTCCTTTCATCAATATATCCACCTCTGCTGCTTCCAGCTGATCAGAGTTTATAATGAATAATAATTCAGCATCCTGAAGAATTCTCCTTTGATGAAAAACCAATGCCGGGTTTCCTGTGACAGTTTTGATTATACAATCATCCTGGCCGAACCATTCTGCGAGGTTTTTATGCTCTTTACTATTATACAATGCTCCTTCATTAACCTGTGAGCCATTGATGTGATCGATTGAGTCGGATAAGACCAGCAGCTCATGGCCTGCGTCTGCAAATTGGTCGATGAACTCTTGTGTAGAGCTGTCAATATTTCTCATTCCCGGTGGTAAAATGATTTTTGAATATACTCTTTCACCTACCCTTAATCCCTCCTTGGTTATTTCTCCAAATCTCTTAATTACCTGTTCCGAACCCAGATCATATTCCAATTGCGAAGCTTCAAGATTGACAATAAACTTTTTGAATACTACAGAGATATCCATTAATTGATCGTGTCGGTCGGCATCAGAATGATACATCCATGCTGTAGTATTTGGTTGAATAATAAGAACCTTATTTATTTGTTCACCGGCTGAGAGAGCCATACTCATGCGGGCTGTATAATCACCTAGCAGGCTATGGTAGTTCCACCATGGTTCGTGATAGCTGAATGATGGAGGGTAGTCGAATTTTCGCACTCCCTGCATTGAAAAATATGAAAGGTGCTGATTAACAAAATTCACACCCAGTACACATTCCCAATCAACCAGTCTTTTAAGATCGGTAAAGCTTACCTGCCATCCGGCTCCTCCGTATGTCTCACTAAATCTGCGTTTAGCGCCTGCTTGGTTAGCAGCACTGGCAAGCTCTCTCACTGCTCTTATATTGCCAAATTGCTGACACATACCATCCTCACAAAGCTGTCGGCCCAGCATATCAATACCCGGCATTTGGTGGTACATATAGAAGGCCGACTCATCATATCCTTCACCTGGATAGGGCCAGCCATGCTCCCAATAATGGCCGGTCCAAATCATGTTATTTTCCTCGCAATACTTATTCCAGGGTACTGCCCACCTATCCAGAAACAGTTCCAACATCAGCTCATGGTAGTTATGCCTGACTTTTGTCCAATCGCCATGTTCTTCTACTAAGGAGATCAAATTGTCCTGCAAGCGGTATCCCCATCGTTCTTCAAATCGATCGAAAAGATCAGGAGTCCAGCGTATTGCAGTTCCCGGCCCTTTAGCAGCAGGCAGGTTCGGTTCATCAGTAAAGATACCTGGAACAGTTTTCCCAAACTCCTCCCCAAAAAACTTCTCATAACCCTCCATTGTGGCCTTCATAAATGTGTCTGTGACACCTGGATACAGCAGGTCAACATATGGATAGCCACCGTACCACCATGATTCTGAAGGATATGTTCTGTAGAATATATAATACTCCATTTCCGGGTATTTCTGAAGGATCGCCTCAACAGGTAATCCCACTGTATCCTTCAGATCCATTGTTTTTTTTAATCCCAAACCAGTTCCCTGATTATACGACTCGGGGAAGCGCTCCTGAACATGACCACCGGCAAAACCACTGGGATAGCTGTTCTCATCATATATCCAAACATTCATCCCGAGCTTCTTACCTGTCTCAACAGTAAACTTATACATCTCATTCCACTCCTCCGAAAGGTATTCTGTAACTAGCCCCGGTCGTGGATGTACAAATACACCACCTAATCCACCTTTTTTAAACTCTTTTAACTGAAACTCAATATCCTCCTTGTTGATCTTCTCGTTCCAGTCCCAGAGTGGGGCAGTACGATATTCCGATGGTGGATTGATTATATTCTCTAGCAGAGAAGCTATGGTGTCTGTGCTTATTTCTGATTTATCCGAGCTAGTGCAAAAGCTGAGGGTAGCAAGGATAATTATCAGTAGCAGGTTGAGTAATTGCTTTTTCATGGAATATTGTTTTTATAAAAGTAAAAAAAATAGCAATGTGATAATGATCTGATTAATTACCTTTATACTTTCAAGAATTGAACTACATATTTTAAGACAGATATCATGGCTATTTCGTTTTCAGAGAACAATCAAAAAAACTCAATCAGGAGACATGGAATAAAAAAATCCATAATCCTGATGTTTGCTTTGCTGGCAATGAGTTTCATCCTTCCTTTTTCGGGACAGACACAGTGCATATTGATAATCAATAATCCTCCGACAACCTGTGAAGGTCTGACTGTTGACCTTACATTACCTGCAGTTACCGAGGGCAGCAGTGAAGGCTTGGTATTATCTTATTGGCAAGATACTTTGGCAACAATTGTTTTGGATACTCCTGAGGCGATAGATACGACCGGCATATTTTACATAAAGGCAGAAGGCGATGATGATTGTGTTGAGGTTTTGCCGGTTGAAGTAACAATTACCAATAAACCAACTTTAGTCATTAATGACCCTGATACAGTATGTTATCCAGCCCATGTGGACCTTACCCTGCCGGAAATTACTGCAGGTAGTGATCCTGGATTGACATTAAGCTATTGGATCGACGCTTCGGGAACCCGTCCCTTTCCGCTAGCAAATGACGTGAGCTTTAGTGGAACCTTTTATATTAAAGCAGAGGCTGTTGGCGGCTGCCTGGATTTCAAAGCTGTGACCGTTACTGTTCTGGAATTACCTACAATGATTATTAATGACCCAAATCCTCCTTGTTTGGGGGAACCGGTTGACTTAACACTTCCTTCCATAACAGAAGGTAGCTCTCCTGATTTGCTACTTACCTATTGGGAAGATCCGTTTGCAACTATTGTTTTAAATAATCCTGCTAGTGTTTATGAGCCTGGTACATATTATATTTTGGGAGACAACAGGCATGGGTGTTCTGTTATTCATCCTGTTGAAGTTGGATTTGTTTTACCATATCTCGACATGGAAATGGCAATCATTTCTGTTGATACAGAGAGTGGAAAGAACAAGATATTTTGGGATCCGACTGTTGAAATGGGCATTGATTATCTAAATATATATAAGCTGGATAGTGTATCAGAAGAATACGAACTTCTGGAAATGATAGAGGATATTTCTATTGGCAATTATATTGATCAGCTATCTGAGCCAAAAAAACTTGCTGACTCATACAAAGTTTCCATTGTTGATACATGTGGCAATGAGTCTGTTTTAAGTCCAGCTCATCAGCCAATAAATCTCTTAGGCAATGTAGTTGAAAACAACTGGGTCAGGCTTGAGTGGAATTCATATGAGGGTAGGGATATAGGTTTTTATATTATCTACCGGAAAAGTCAAGGCGGTGAATACGAGATTATTGATAGCATTTTAGGTAGTGAGCTTACGTTCACTGATGCTACACCTCCTGAATTCCCACTAACATATATTATTGAAGCCATTCCTACCGATAAGGAACTGACCTTAAATATTAGCTCCTTCTCAAATGAGATAACAATTGGTTCAAGTGCCGTAGATTGGGAATCAGTAAATCAGGAAATTAAAGTTTTCCCTATACCTTTCAAGGATCAGTTAAACCTATCTATTACAGGAGAGGATGCTACAAACGGTATTATCGAGCTCCGCAATTTTCTGGGTCAGCTCATCCAACAATGGGAATACAAAAGCACACCACAAAAGATTGACACATCAGCGATACCGGAAGGAACATAGATCCTGATGTTAAAAGGGAATACAAATTTCAAAAGGGTTATTGTAAAGTAGAGACAGATTACAATATACATATAAGACCACAATAATTACAAGTACAGAATCTGTATTAATATAGTAAGATTTAGATAGCATTTGTTATGTTTGGGAATATCCTGAAAGTTGCCTTTCGAAACATAAATAAGAACTTTTTATACAGTTTTTTAAATATCCTGGGTTTAAGTCTAGGTATTACGAGTGCACTTTTCTTGATTTTATATGTGAGCGATGAGCTTAGTTACGATAAATATCATGAAAATGCAGATAGGATATACCGTGTGCAAGCTCATGTCACAGAAACAGATGGCGAGTTTACCCGCTTGCTTACACAGATATCTTTAGCCGAACAGGTAGTTCAGGATTATCCCGAAGTTGAGAGAGCCTGCAGATTCTCGCTTTTCAAAAGAGCATTATTTATTTTCGAGGAGAAAGAATTTATTGAAGAAAAATTCTATTATGCCGACAGTAATGTCTTTGATATCTTCTCTTATTCATTTATTTATGGTCGCCCGGAAGAGGCACTTGCCAGGCCCAATGATATAGTGCTAACACGAAGCATTGCAACAAAATATTTTGGTGACATAAATCCTGTGGGTCAAACAATTAAATCCGAGGGGGGGCATTCCTTTGATGTTACTGCAGTTATTGATGATGTGCCAGGCAATAGTCATTTTAGTTTTGATGCCTTAATTTCACGCTTGAACCTGGATGGTGAATACAAGAGTTGGGGGCAGTTGCTTGTGTATACCTATCTCCTTTTTCCTGATAATGTAAATATTGATGATTTCGAGGTCAAAATGCAGGAAATGTTCCCCAAGTATATGGCCCCCATTTTCGAGAAGATGGGAATATCTATCCAGTATGAACTAATGCCAATCACAAGAATCCACTTATATTCTGACAATGCAGATGAACCCGAATCAACCGGAAGTATAAGCTACGTGTACATTTTTGGCTTGGTGGCTTTGTTTCTGGTTCTTATTGCTGCA
>CAYUNU010000203.1:0-257 GCA_964446195.1 uncultured Porphyromonadaceae bacterium
TTGTGTATGTGAGTCGGAAGAAAGTCCTATTTAACACTGGCGTTAAAGTTGAACCTGATTTGTGGGATCAAAAAGCAAAGCAAATCAGGAAAGAGCACCCCAATGCAAGTGATTTCAACCTGATAATAAAAAATGCGGAATCACTGGCAGGGTATCGTCGGAATATCAACTTATTTCTGAGAATATTTATATTGCTGGGGTTTTAATAAAAACACGATAAAACCCATCCAGTAAATTTTGTGGGGACAAAACATTCT
>CAYUNU010000203.1:371-6797 GCA_964446195.1 uncultured Porphyromonadaceae bacterium
GGGGTTTTAATAAAAACACGATAAAACCCATCCAGGAAATTTTGTGGGGACAAAACATTCTGGGTGGGTTTTTCTTGAAATTTTATCTGAACGTTGGATAAAAATCACCCTATTTTAACATTTTTTATGAATTTACTGACTGTAATGTCATTGGAGAAAGTAAATCAATAAATAGCTTCAGCAAAATTAATACCTAAAATCTTACAATGATTATAAAGAAAAGAATATTCCATTGGTTCTCAAGACTCACAAAATATACCATACTGTATTTTTTTTTAATCGGCGCAGCGAGCTGTCAAGAAAATAATTCCAACAATAAAATAATTGATCTTAATTTATATTCCAATTATAGCAAGACAAGCAAGCATTTGTTAAGTGAATTAACAACAGAAATCGAGTATATTCCACTCGAAAAGACAAAAGCGTCCATATTCGGAGACGTTTGGAATATTTCAGTTGGCACTAAATATATAATGGTGCTACCAACAACAAGTGACAGGGTATTACTATTTGATAGAAATGGTAAATTTTTAAAAAAGCTTGGCTCTATTGGAAAGGGGCCAGGAGAAGTAACTCAATTCAATTGGGCAGAATTATCCCCCAATGAGAAATATATTGTTTGTTTTTGCCAATCGATGAGGAAATTACAAATTTTCTCAACAGATGACTATTCATTAAAAGAATTAAGTTTAGAGTATCCTAGCACACAATTTACCTTTCTGGATAATGATCATTTAATAGTCCAAATCCCACAAAAGCTAGCTAAAATATCTAATTATAACCTCTTTACTATAACTACTATTCCCAGTGGAAAAAGTAAAGGGATATTTAAAATAGAAGATAATTTTAGGGGCGCCCAGAGTGTGAGTAGTTCTTTGTTTTTACTTAAAGGTTCGGCAATTTATCATAATCCATATGATGATGTAATATATTCTATTAATAGTAAAGGGAAAATAAAGAAGAAATACAATCTAAATTTAGTGCGAGATAATACGAAAAATCCACAAAAGAACATTGATAACCTTGTGGAATTCAAAAAAGGCCAACCGAAAGTATTTAGATTTCTTGAATCCAATAACTACATTTTTATTTATGGTCACAATAATGGCCCCATCAGATACATACATGATAAAAAATCCGGTAATGGAAGCTGCCTTCCAAAAGATCCAGAAAAATGGGTAGGTTCAATTTATAACGATATTGATAGTGGACCGAATTTTTGGCCGGAAGCAATTTCATTAGAAGGAAAGTTATTTCAATGGCATCATCCGATTGACCTAATAAATGATTCCACCACAGACAATAATAAATTGAATGACATAGACCAATTCCAAAAAATCTTTTCCCAGATTAAACCTGAAGATAATATGGTTATTACATTATTGAAATAAAATGAAATTGCACAATAAAATACTGTTAATAATTTCTTTGGCTATAATTCTAATCCAACTATTCAACTATGGACGATTTAGAATTTTTAAAGTCTGTTGCCCGAGAACTCTGTATTGAAAGAAGAAGATCGGGACTGACCCAACAGGAAATCTATGCTGCTACCGGAATAAACATCGGGCGAATTGAAGCAAATGGACAATCAATGAGATTAATCACCTATTGCAAGCTTTGTGAGTTCATGAAAATCCCTTATGAAAAAATTCTAAATAGGATTTTGCACAAATCTAAGGATAATCGTATACTCAAGGTACATTAAAATTTTAAGTGTAAAGAAATAACACATTTTAACAGTTTTCTGACTGAAACGTCTTTGGAAAAGTGAATAATACTAGTTCAATTTACATTGAACTATATAGAAACTATTTTCTCTAGGGAAAAGACACCAAATAAAAATAATAACTAATAGTGTTATCATGCCAAAAGTTACAGCAATGCACAGTGTAAAACAAAGAGTCCATCATAATAATAGTCGTTGTACTGAAAGAAATAACATTGAACGAGAAAATATAAGACCTGGTACTGGCGGAAAACCTTTGTGTCAACATTGCAGACGACTAAATGATGAAGGTAAGTAATACAACAAGTGTAAATATATCGATTTTAGTTATCTGTCACAATACAAGGTGCTTAGCGAGATACAAAGTTGATTGCAGAAATTAATCTTTTACCGATTTTCTCAAACCGAAAGGAGGTTACACATGGAGCCAGGGTAAGTAATTCGCTTTGAGATTATGATATAATTTCAAGCAGTATTGATCATACGGTCAAATAAACTAAATTATTATGGAATTATTAATACAAATTTTTAGTACAAAGAAAATGAAGAAAAAGAGCCTGAAAATACTTGCTTCAGCTGCAATTACATTGCTTTTGTTAGCTGGAGTGATATACACACAAGCCGAAGAACCAAAGCCTTGCCCTCAGCCCATGGGATGCTCGAGTTCTACTAGTTGTCTTGTAGGTTATAATGGAAAATATGTGATAGGACAGGGTACATTTTGCTGTGAACAATTTCCAGTTTTAGTAACTGGCCATCATTGCATTTATTTTCCACCGCCAGAAGATTAATCCGAGGAATTATAATAACCTGATTTTTCTTAGATTTATCTTTTATGTGAAGAATCAGGTTATTTTCTTCGCTAACAAATGAAACTCATGCAAAGTTCTATCGTAAAAAGATGTATTTTATGAAATCATCATCTAGAAGAAATAAATGGTCAATAAACGGAATTATTACAGGGCTATTTTTATTAGTTTATTCATGTGGAAATCCTGTGGAAGAGAGCTATGAGGTTATTTTTCCACTTGAACAGGATAATAATTCATTTTCAGTAAAAATCACTAAAACTATTGCATTATCAAATGAGCGAGAAGCAATAATTGGGAAGATAGACAAGTTGATACTATATAGCGATCGGATCTATATACTAGACAAAAGGGCAGTTAGTGGTGTTTTGATATTCTCACAGGAAGGAGAATTCTTGCATAAATCCAGACTAGGGAAAGGTCCAGGTGAGTTAATCCATCCTCAAGATTTCAATATTGTTAATGGTCAGTTAGTAATATCTGATCAAAATTTCATAAAGTATTATAACCTTGATGGGGAATATTTGTCATCAATGACATTGAGTGACAACATAATGGGTATATGGTCCTTTGAACCTTTAGACAATGAACGATTGTTTATCCATGGCATTACAAAACCTAAAATGAAAGATGGAATACCGATTGCGCAACCTTACCATGTAATTAAAGATGATTTCTCAGAATGTTATGAAAGTTTTTTGGAAACGACTAACGATTTTCTGATTATTAACGAGGAAGATCCAATATGTAGTTTTGATGGAAAAGTCCTGGTAACATCGAGGCCAACCAATTATTTATATGAGTACTTTGATGACAGATTTTATAAAAAGTATTTCGTCGATTTTGGCTCTTATAATTTCAAGAAGGAAGATATGGCCAAAGGCCCAATGAATTTGATTTCATTGATGGAATCTGGATTGAGATTCGGACTTATTGATGAATTAAATGAGAATGAATCATTTGTGTCTTTTATATATGGAGGCTCCGAGAATAAGAAAAGTGTTGTCGTACCTATTATTTATAATAAGAAAAATAAGGCATGTGGCCAATTCGATGACATTATTAGTAGACTTAGCTTACCTGGGATGAAAATACATCAGTTAAGAAAGAAAAACTTTATCTGTACAATAAATCCAGCATTAATTGAGGAATCCCAATTAAAAAAATTCATATCCCAAGGATTAATTCCGGAGGATGTTACAACAGATTCAAATCCTGTTATTGCCATAGTTGAAGTATCCTACAAAGCAGATAAGAAATAAAGAATGAGAAGTCGTTTATTAGTAATATTTGCAGTAATAACCATCATTTTAATTGTTTTTTTAATCATAAGAATTGAAGCATTATTAAAAGACCAGCAAAGATGCTGGGCTGATTATTATAGTTGTGTGGATACAAAAAGTGAAACTATTGCCAATTATCAGATACTCACAGAGTGGAACTTAACCCAGCATGAATTATGGTTTTCTAATTTTAGAGATTTTGGATCTATTTATCCACAAGCAAGTGAATTATCATCACAGTTAGATTATTTATTATCTGATAAATTGATTTATTGGTTCAGTAATGAAAACGCTTGTAGAGATTGTGTTAATAATGATATTAATCTTTTAAAAAGTATTGCTGATTCAATTGGCTTTAACCAAAGTTTTTTAGTTAGGATTAATGATTCAGGTGATTTTGAGATAGACCATAGCACTTCTGAATCGAATCTATTTTAGAAAAACATATAATTTGTTAATGAGTGTAGTATGACAAAAGGAAGGAGGGAATAATGATCCCATATGAAATACAAAACCCCCTGTAATAACCAGGTTATTTGCAGGGGGCAGAGTTCGGACCTTATGCAACAGGCCCTCCCGCTCTGACGAAATGGGATTCACTCATTTATTAATCAACAAATATATTGTGAAAAAAATAATATTAAGTTTTCTAGTTATTACTGTTGTTGCTGGAGTATGCTTAATAAGTATTCCAAGTCAATCCACACCTGCTCCCGTTCCGCAATATACTCAGATCAAGTTTTTAAATTTTTACAATTTTTATTCAGTCAAGTATTCACTTGAAGGGGCAGAGTATATTACGGAAGATGCAATTAGCGATTTAGGTTATGTGACAAATCCTGATTCTTGTGATTACGCTGTTACTAGCCATAAGTATAAGTTCCCTTATGCAAGCGCGCATCTTGAAATATGGACAAAAACATATTCATATTCGTCTTGGTCATATTTGGGCGATATGTATGCAAGTGTTTTAAACTCTGCTAGCTCGAGTGGAATGCTAACAGTAATGACTTGCGATCACGAATGGTGGGTGCCGCCTCCAGAGTAAAAAACAATTTATATCGGGCTCCTGAAGGGACCCGATATTTTCTTTATGAAACACGTAAGCAGTCATATTCTTTTTTTTATTTTATTGATTGGTTTAATGTGCCAAGCATCCTGTGATGATGATTTGAACATATATGAACCTAAAGCCGATCAACCAGTTGTATATTGCCTAATTGACCCAATTGATAGTTCACAGAGTGTAAGAATCCAGAAGAAGTTTCAAGGATTACAATCTGCTTATATAACCAGTAATATTTATGACTCCTTATATTATGAAGAATCCATAATTGTTTCCTTCGAATTAATTGATTTCTCAGGCAAGGTCGATAAAATCATTCAGGCATCACCATCTATTACAAGGAAGGATGATGGAATGTTCAATGACGAACCTTTTCTGATTTTCCAGATGCATGAGGGATTGCCCTTCATTCCAAGGGATGATGAAAACAGCTTCAGAAATCCTTTCGAAATTGAATTCATAAAATTGAATATTCATATTCCAGGTCGAGGAATTCGATCTAGTGGCCTAATTGAGCCTATTTCCAACCCAATAATATCAAATCCAAATAAATATGCTAAAAGCATTGATGTTTACCAGACTGAAACTTTAACAATAAGATGGAAGCATTCTCCTCAAATAAGATACCATCAATTTGGACTAAGACTTATTTATGATGAATTACTTCAAGGTAAAATAACAACCAAGGAAGCCATTTGGGTGACAGATGAAGGAATTAAAACTGGGGGAGTTTCAGCCTCAATTGGATTAAGTCCTGAGAAGTTTTACAGAAAAATTTGTACTGTTATTAAAGAGGATAAAGCGATTGAAGCAAGATATCTCAAGGAGATTCAGGTCGAGGTTCTTTGCGGAGACAAGTATTTCAAATATTACAAATTGAGGCAGGAAATAGGATGGAA
Source organism: uncultured Porphyromonadaceae bacterium (assembly GCA_964446195.1). GTDB lineage: Bacteria > Bacteroidota > Bacteroidia > Bacteroidales > UBA12481 > JAUVKA01. The sequence goes on from CAYUNU010000203.1 coordinate 6,158, forward strand.
TGAGAGACTGGGAGAAGAGCTAAATCTAGATAATGCCATTGGTCTTTTCTCTTGCATTGGCAAGGTTAAAAGAACTGGATTAAAACTGAATTATGAAACGATGGATTCACTGGCTTCTGGTCAGTATACTAAACATTTGAAGTTTAGGCAGTGGTAAAAAACAAATAGCGTATAGATGTATATATTTATAGAAAGTATATACTAATTATGGCTACTATTCAAAGCAAGACAACAAAAGGTTATAAATACTGGTATTTTGTTGAGTCCAGAAGAGTCAATGGCAAACCAAGGCCGATTGTCCTGGCTTATCTTGGCAAGGCTGTAAATACCGGGTGAAAATTGCACAGGTCCACCGGTTGAAAACTGCACAGCTGAGTGATATAAAAGTATCCTTTCTTTTGACGTATGCAAACGTATCCCCTCTACCAAGTAGGTCTTTTAAATTTCAGTAAAATTTTTAGGTGAGCTTTGCCTGTTGGATTTACAGCTTTAAGTTCTGGGGTAATAATTCGTGAAGCTTGTTGACCTTGTATTCCGGGATAACTTCCAGTACCTTTTTTAGCCAGTCAAACGGATTGATTCCATTCTTTTTACAAGTACCCAGAAAAGAATAAAAGATAGCCGCTCTTTCAGCTCCCCT
>CAYUNU010000204.1:0-6795 GCA_964446195.1 uncultured Porphyromonadaceae bacterium
GAGAAGAAAAAAGTAGTAAGGAGGATTTGGGAGATTGCTACTCAGAAGGATTTTCAGAGTTGCACGACTAATCGTTTTCGCTATGTTGGTCATTATATGGTGTTTGGGGGCTTTGTAATGCTTTTGGTGGTGACACTTTTTGCTATTCTTGCAACCATCTTTTTTGAATACCCGATGCCATTTTTTCATCCCGTTAAAATTGCCGGAAACCTGGCAGGGTTGAGTTTGGCTATCGGGATTATTTTCCTTGCCATAAATAGGTTTAAGAACCCATCAGGATCGAAAGCCGGGCAATATACCGACTGGTTTTTCCTGATCAATCTGTTTCTTCTGGCTATATCAGGAGGAATCGTTGAACTCGCCCGATTCATGGACTGGTCGCCATGGGCATACTATCTATATTTTATGCATCTTGTTTTGGTATGGCTTGTTATTTTATACCTTCCCTACACCAAATTTGCCCATGTGATTTACAGGACAATTGCGATGCTATCATGTAGAGGGAAATCATGATTATTATCTACTTGGTAATTGGATAATTATCAACAAACCATTCCAAATATTCTGGTATCCGGGTGCCAAGATAATAAGGTAGATTCATCAGAAAATATTTCTTCCCGGATATGGTTTTAACTTCTTCAACAGAAAAATAATTTTGCAATAGTCGTATACCATAATGATGTGGGCATCTGTCAATAAATTGATGTAGTGATCGAAGTCTGCCCTGTTCTCCGGATTTTATTTCAATTGGAATTAGATATTTACCGTGTTGGTATATAAGGTCGACTTCTGCGTTGCTTTCTTTTTTCTCTCTCACCCAGAAATGGGGTCTGAATGAAGGATCTACATTGAGAGATATTAACTGTTGGCTAATCATATGTTGTATGATTTTTCCTTTATGAAAATCAGTCATATTATCTAATCCGATCATATCGCCTTGAAGTGAAAGAATTTGGACCAACAATCCCGTATCAAGGAATTGTAATCGAGGACTTTTTTTTAGGTCTGCTATGATTGGTGGTTCCAAACTAGTGGTAGGATAAATAATTTGGATAATGCGTGCTAAATCCAGAGTTCGCAGTGCTTCTCCAACCTCCCTGGATCGATAATTGGAGTTCCCGAAACCTTCAAACTTTATTCTGTCTGCCTCTTTAGGAGCAGAATCAATTATGTGACGTATGACTTGCTTATTTGTACGATTTCGTGCATATTTTTCGACATCCTGTTTATAGGAATTCCATAATTGATTGTAAGTTTTCGAAAGATCAGCAATGTTATTGTTTTCTAAATATCTACTGACTATTTCAGGCATGCCTCCAATTATTGTATACTCATGGAAGTGTTTTAATAAGATATCATGACTGTACTCTGGCACTGGGATCTTTGCAAGCTCAATAAGAGTAGCAGGGTTTACTGCTCCTAAGTATTCTTCAAAATTTATGGGGTGCAAGGTCATATACTCTACTCTGCCAACCGGAAAACTCGAGACATCACCAAGAGCAAATTCCAATAATGAACCAGCGGCAATAACATGAATGTCTGGTCTCTTCTCGTAGAAATACCGGAGCATCAAAATGGCTTTTGGCGATTCCTGTATTTCATCAATAAATATCAATAGAGGTGATTTTGTTCCTTGAACCTTTTTGTGGAGGAAAATTGCATTTATGAGATCTGAAATGTTATCAGTTTTTTCGAATATGTTTTTGTCTGCTTTTATTTCAAGATTCAGTTCCACGAATTGCTCAAATTCTTTGGCAAATTGCCTAAGCAAAGTCGTTTTGCCAACCTGTCTGGCTCCCCTAATAATTAGGGGCTTACGGTATGGTGAACTTTTCCAGTCAATAAGCTCTTTATATGCTTTTCGTTGTATTTTAGTCATCGCAATTGTAGCAAAGTGAGGGTAAAGGTAAGTAAAAAATGTAACAAAGTGAGGGTTAATATGAGTGAATATTGTGATAAAGTGATGGATAATTTGGTCAAGAAGCTAAATCTCATTAGTTATGAAGTTAATGCCTGCTAATTATTCCAGTATGTTAAATTTGCATTTATAATTAACCTATGCAGCTATGAAAAGGATTCTACTTATTGTTCCATTGTTTTTTATTATTTTCTCATGTGGCAAAACGCCCGAAAGAGGTGAAGCCATGAAGCTATGGCATAACCAACCTGCAGATGCTAGCAAAGAGGATCAGCCCAGGAGCTGGAAGGATGATGCGGAGTGGTTAAAAGCACTTCCTCTTGGAAATGGCTCCTTGGGGTTAATGGTTTTTGGAGATGTTAATCAGGAGAGAATCCAGCTGAGTGAAGAAAGCATGTGGTCGGGAAGCCCAAATGAAAACGATAACCCCGATGCATATCCTGCGCAAGCAGAAATCAGGAAGCTGTTATTTGAAGGTAAGTATAAGGAAGCTACTGAGCTGACTAACAAAACACAGGTTTGTGTGGGAGAAGGATCTGGTCATGGAAGCGGAGCCGATGTGCCTTTTGGTAGTTTTCAGACTTTAGGAGATATCAGGATAGATTTTGGAAAAAAATCAGGATATGAGAATTATTACAGAGAGCTGGACCTGGAGGAAGCTGTTGTACGAGTAACTTATAGTCAGGATGATGTCAGTTTCACCAGGGAGATATTTTCTTCTTATCCTGATCAGGTGATGGTGGCCAGGTTTACCGCCGACAAAAAGGGACAGATATCTTTCACTTGCACTCTCGACAGGCCCGAGCGTTTTAAAACATATACAGAAAATGAGCAATTGATAATGTCGGGAGCTCTGTCTGATGGTAAAGGCGGTGAGAATCTTCAATATATGGCCAGACTAAAGGCTCTTAGCAAGAAAGGAACGATTACATATGAAGGAGATAAATTGATAGTTGAGAATGCTGATGAGGTGACATTATTCCTTTCTGCATCAACGGATTATGTTTTGGATTATCCTGATTATAAGGGGCGTGATTATGTGAATATTACCAATGAAAATATTGAAAAGGCAATTGCGAAATCTTATAATAAGCTGCTTAAGTCACATATTGAAGAATATAGAAATTATTATGCTCGTGTTAGTCTTGATCTCACCAGCGAAGAGATTGTGGAGGTCCCGACTGATGAGAGAATCATAAGCTTCAAAGAAACACAGAGTGATCCGCATTTAGTTGAACTGGCTTTCCAATATGGCCGTTATCTCCTGATCTCCTCATCACGTCCTGGCTGTCTTCCTGCCAACCTTCAGGGTGTATGGACGAGTAAGATCCAGTCGCCCTGGAATGGGGATTACCATACTGATGTAAATATTGAGATGAATTACTGGCCGGCTGAGCTCACCAATCTCCCGGAGATGCACATGCCTTATTTCGATCTTATTGAATCGCTTGTTGAGCCGGGTAAGAAATCGGCCGAGATTCAGTATAAGAATAAAGGTTGGGTTGTTCATCCGATTACCAATACCTGGGGGTACACATCTCCTGGTGAAAGAGCCAGTTGGGGAATGCATACGGGGGCTGGTGCCTGGGTTTGTCAGCATATTGGTGATCACTATGCCTATACCGGTGATCTTGAATTTTTAAAGAGGATGTATCCCGTACTGAGAGGCTCAGTTAAATTTTATATGGACTGGCTTTCCGTGGATCCTTATACCGGGAAGCTTGTCTCCGGACCGGCAGTATCACCAGAAAATTCTTTTATTGCTCCTGATGGCAGCAAGAGTCAGATAAGTATGGGTCCTACTCATGATCAACAGGTTATCTGGCAGTTATTCAAGGATTTTCTTATGGCTTCGGAGGAATTAGGAATAGCAGATAGATTTGTTATTAATGTTTCAGAAGCCCACGCAAATCTTGCCGGGTCGAAGATTGGTTCAGACGGACGATTGATGGAATGGGCTCAGGAATTCCCTGAGGTAGAACCCGGACATCGACATATTTCTCATCTTTTTGCTTTGCATCCGGGTGGACAGATCAATATGGAAGAGACTCCTGAGCTGGCGGCGGCTGCAAAAAAATCACTGGATTACCGAATTGCCCATGGAGGAGGACATACCGGCTGGAGTGCTGCCTGGCTCATCAACCAATATGCCAGATTACAAGAGGCAGAAAAAGCGCTGAGCAGCCTTAATGTTGTATTAACAAAAAGCACCTCACCCAATATGTTCGGACAACATCCACCCTTCCAGATGGATGCAAATTTTGGCACTACCTCAGGAATAGCAGAGATGCTGCTCCAAAGTCATGCCGGAGTGATTCACCTACTGCCTGCCTTACCCAAGGAATGGCAAACAGGAAAGGTCACAGGCCTAAAAGCCCGAGGAGGATATGAGGTGGATATGGAGTGGAAAAATGGAGAGTTGACAGAGGCAAATATCCGATCACCAAAAGACGGTAAAATCAGGATAAAATATAAAGAGGAATATTTTGATTTCGATGTAAATGGTGGGAAAAAGAATGTTTTTACTCGGTAACGTATCCACCCCAAACCCCTCCTTAGCCAAGGAAGGGCTTAAGATCTTTCCCCCTTGGTTAAGGGGGATACAGGGGGATACGTTTCGAGAATAAATTCCAATATCGCCTCCGGGTCCTTTAAACTGTGCGGATGATGGCCTATTCCGGGTTTGCGTATGACCTTGATGGTGCCGCCATACCTGATAATATCCTTCTCAAATTTGTCGGTATTCTCTGATGGTGGAACAACATTATCAGCTTCACCGATAACATGTATCAATGGGATGTTTGCTTCTGCAATTATCCTGGACTTGCTGATAGGTGATGCTGCTTTGGCTAATCTAATATCCTCATTCTGGATTTCAAATGCATCAAGAAAGCGTTTCCAATCTCCTGCACTTCCTTTTCCTGTGCTGACTTTCCCATTTGCAATTAACTTTCCTCCCGGCCAACTTGTGGCGTCTAAGACAGGTGCATCGGCATAGATACAGGATACTTTTTCGGGATTGACAGCGGCCCAGTTGTAAATAATCATACCACCACGACTCATACCTTCCAGGACTACTTTTTCTGAGTAGCCTAGAGATTGCATTGCAGCGTAGAAACTGTTCCAACGGCTAATAGCCTCCGAATTGCCATAGAGATTTCCAACCTCACAGTACATAACATGATATCCTTTTTCGAGTAGTGCAATATCTAATTGTGGCTCGTGGCCCCAGAAACGGGCACGCCAGATCCAGGGTAATCCATCTGCGGGAGTTTTTGGTGCAACGATTTTACATGCCATCCCTTGATGATTGAAGTTTATGCCATTAAACCCATGAAAATCAAAGGCATATCTTTCGGGCCTGATCTTATTTATTGGATCTGCTTCATTTTCAGGATAATAAACCAAACTATCGTGATAATACCACGTTTTCATTGAATCGAGTAGTGAGTAATGTTTATCTAAACGAACACTAAAATTATCCCAATCTTTATCATTCTGATCCGACCATAGAGCCTCGGCCAGAGCAATAGCCCTTGGCCAGATCTGCCTGTCCATGGAAACCTGATCCCTATCGATATGAGTCCACATATTGGCCTGCCCTCCTAGAATAAAGTCTTCCTGATCATCATCAAGGTCATCAGGAATAGGATTGAAAGAGTAAATTTTTTCTACTGATGTGGTGACATGAGAATAGTCGATGTAACAATGTGATGTTGGCGACATAACAACATGATGGCCCATATTTGCCGCTTCAATACCACCGTCAATACCTCGCCACGACATAACGGCAGCTCCATCGGCAAGCCCGCCTTCCAAAATCTCATCCCACCCAATAACCTTCCTACCTTTGGAATGGATATATTCAGTTACTCGGGAGATAAAATAACTCTGTAATTCATGTTCATCAGCCAGGCCTTCATCCTTCATCCGCTGCTGACAATCGGGGCAATTTTTCCAATCATGCTTTGGGGCTTCATCACCACCAATATGAATGTATTCTGAGGGAAAGACTTCAATTACTTCATCAATAACATTTTGCAGAAAGGTGAATACTTCCTCCTTGCCTGCACAAAGAATCTGATTTGTAATTCCGGGGCCTGAGAAGAAGGGGAATATCTCAGATGTTTCACCGGTGCATGATAGTTCGGGATAGGCAGCAAAAATCTCTGAAGAGTGCCCCGGCATTTCTATTTCAGGAACGATGGTAACATGCCTCTGCCTGGCATATTCAATCAGTTCCTTCATATCCTCCTGGGAATAAAAACCGCCATGCTGGTCCGAATATTTTGGAGCATATTGGGCACAGGTAGAGCTTAAATCAGGATATTTCTTGATTTCAATTCTCCAACCCTGATCATCGGTGAGGTGCAGGTGCAGGGTATTCATCTTATAGAAGGAGAGGAGGTCAATCTGTTTCCTCAGATATTCGAGTGGTAAAAATGTTCGGCTACAATCGAGCATCAGACCTCTCCATTTAAACTCAGGATAATCCTTTATATCAACTGAAGGAATCTCAGGCTTGCCATTCCCGGTTTCAATAAGTTGTCTGATAGTCTGGAAGGCATAAAATGCTCCTGCCGGACCTCCAACTATAATTTTAATGCCGAATTTACCCACCTCAAGCTTATAGCGTTCCTGCTGCTCCTGCCATTCAGGGTTCTGAGCAAGCAAAATAGTGTTGTCCCTCCTGTCGGGGTTATCAGTATAATTGTATGATAGGTCCATTTGCAACCAGCCATTGAAAAGACCAATCTCATTTTTGTATTTGTCCAGGTCGCCAAAAACCAAAATCTGTGTTTCAGGCTTGATACTAAAGCTGCCATAACTGGTTTTCATGTTTTGTGGAGCAGGTATCAGACTGAAGCTGGATGATT
>CAYUNU010000205.1:0-5417 GCA_964446195.1 uncultured Porphyromonadaceae bacterium
GTCATCCCCACGCAGGTGGGGACCTTATCGAACAGCACCAAAGCAACTGCGGGAATGACGGTTAGGGCTTCCCAACACCAGTGTAACTCAAATGAAAACGTCATCCCCACGCAGGTGGGGACCTTATCGAACAGCACCAAAGCAACTGCGGGAACCTTTCCAAACCAGCACCAAAGCAACCCCAACAACCTGCCAAAAATCATATTACTATCTCAACAATTATTTATACTTTTGCTGTGAATTTCATAACATTGTTATTTAAATAACATGAACAACAAAATTAAAAGCCCGGAAGATCTTAGTCAGCTCAGGAAAAGACTGAAAGACAGCGGATCTGCAAAAGATCTTGAAAGTGGTCAGGTGAAAATCAGAGTGTCAGAGGCAACCTGTGGAATTGCATCAGGAGCCAAAGAGATTGAGCGATTTTTCCAAACTGAACTCAAGAAAAGAAATATCGGAGCAGAAATTATCCCAGTGGGATGTATGGGGTACTGCTATGCCGAACCAACCATCGAGGTAACTGTCCCCAACAGGGAGCCGGTGGTATTCGGATATGTTGACCTGAAAAAAGCCGATGATATTATTGAATCCTACATTCGTAACAATGAAATGCCGGACGGCATTATACCTGTAAACTACGACCTTCCATGAGTACTAAGAAATTACAATTAAGAATAGCACTCCGAAATTGCGGATTTGTTAATCCGGAGTCGATTGAAGATGCCATCCGTGCTGACGCTTACAAAGCCCTGGCATCTGTAATCACAACAAAAAAGCCTGAAGAGGTCATTGACCTAATTAAAGCATCAGGATTAAGAGGCCGAGGTGGTGGAGGTTTTCCAACTGGCTTAAAATGGCAATTCGCGGCCGGCAACAACGCCGACCAAAAATATGTTGTTTGTAATGCTGATGAGGGAGACCCCGGAGCATTTATGGACAGATCGGTTCTGGAAGGCGACCCACACACCGTTCTGGAAGCCATGATAATTAATGGTTGGTGCATAGGAGCCACCAAAGGCTTAATATATATCAGAGCTGAGTACCCACTGGCTATTGAACGCTTAAAAATTGCAATAAACCAGGCACGTGATTATGGTTTCCTCGGGGAGAATATACTCGGAAGTGGCTTCGACTTTGATCTGGAACTGAGATACGGAGCAGGTGCTTTCGTTTGTGGTGAAGAAACTGCTCTCATCCACTCTATGGAAGGTGAACGTGGTGAACCAACTTTTAAGCCTCCATTCCCTGCAGAATCAGGGTATCTTGGAAAACCAACTAACGTAAACAATGTTGAAACTTATGCCAATATCCCGGTAATAATCAACAAAGGAGCTGAATGGTTCTCCTCCATCGGAACGGAGAAATCAAAAGGAACAAAGGTTTTTGCACTCGCCGGAAAAATCAATAATGTAGGCCTCGTGGAAGTTCCAATGGGAACTACACTAAGAGAGGTGATTTATGATATTGGAGGCGGCATAGAGCATGGTAAGAAATTCAAATCTGTTCAAACAGGTGGCCCATCAGGAGGATGCCTCACTGAAAAACATCTGGATATACCGATAGATTATGATAACCTTATTGCATCAGGATCGATGATGGGATCGGGTGGAATGATTGTGATGGATGAGGACGACTGCATGGTTTCCGTTGCAAAATTCTATCTTGATTTTACCGTTGAGGAGTCATGCGGAAAATGCTCACCTTGCCGTATCGGCAATAAGCGCCTCTACGAAATGCTGGATGAAATTACTAAAGGGAATGGGAAACTTGAAGATATAGACAGACTGATCAACCTTTGTAATGTGGTTAAGGAAACCTCGCTTTGTGGCCTGGGACAAACATCTCCAAATCCAATTCTCTCAACAATAGAAAACTTCCGTGATGAGTATTTAGCCCACGTCATAGATCACAAATGCCCATCAGGACAATGCAAAGATCTGATGAGCTACAGTGTTATTGCCGAAAATTGTGTTGGCTGCACTGCCTGCGCAAGAGTTTGTCCGGTTGGAGCTGTTATTGGAGAGAAAAAAGAAATTCACTCAATCGATCAGTCGATCTGCATAAAGTGCGGTGCCTGTAAGGATAAATGCAAGTTCAACGCCATTAAAGTGGCCTAAACTTATTGACAATGAGCAAAATAAACGTAATCATAGATAAGAAGCCTGTTTCAGTAGAGCCAGGCACAACCATCCTTCACGCTGCAAAAGAAGTTGGTATCACCATCCCTACCCTATGCTACCTCAACCTCCACGATCTGGGGATTGAAAATAAGCCGGGCGGTTGCAGAATTTGTGTTGTTGAAGTAGAAGGCCGTAGTAACCTGGCTCCTGCATGTGCAACAAATTGTGCAGAGGGAATGGTAGTCAGAACAAATTCAATAAGAGTTCTTAACGCCAGGAAAACTGTAATGGAGCTGATCCTTTCCGATCACCCATCCGACTGCCTCGTTTGTCCAAAAAGCGGAACATGCGATTTGCAGACAATGGCCCATGAGCTTGGAATAAGAGAGATCCATTATAAAGGTGAGCAATCACATTACAAGGAAGACCGAAGCCCATCAATTATCCGCGATATGGATAAGTGTATCCTCTGTCGAAGATGCGAAATGATGTGTAATGAATTCCAAACCGTTGGAGCTCTGTCAGGAATTAACCGTGGTTTTATGTCGGTTGTGGCCCCTGCCTTCGAGCAGGATCTGGAAAAATCACCTTGTACTTACTGTGGACAGTGTGTGGCAGTGTGCCCAACAGCAGCCTTAACCGAGGTTAATCACTCAAATACTGTTATAAGAGCTTTGGCTGACCCTAAAAAAACAGTTATCGTTCAGACGGCACCGGCGGTTAGAGCAGCCCTGGGAGAAGAGTTTGGCTTAGAGCCAGGTACATCGGTAACCGGTAAAATGGTTGCTGCACTTCGCCTTCTTGGATTCGACTACGTTTTTGATACTGATTTCGCTGCCGACCTTACCATTATGGAAGAAGGAACAGAGCTTCTTAACCGTCTTTCAAAACATCTCGCCGGCGATAAATCAGTTCAATTACCTATACTAACATCATGCTGCCCTGCATGGGTGAACTTCTTTGAGCATAACTTCCCCGAAATGAGGGATATCCCTTCAACGGCAAGATCACCACAACAGATGTTCGGTGCAATTGCCAAAACATATTTCGCAGAGAAAATCGGGGTAAAGAGAGATGAGATGCAGGTTGTATCCATAATGCCTTGTCTGGCTAAAAAATATGAGTGCCAGAGAGAAGAGTTTTCAACTGATGGAAATCCTGATGTTGACTATTCACTTACTACACGCGAATTGGCTGCTCTTATCAAGCAAGCTAATATTGATTTCAATACACTGGAAGATGAAGAGTTTGACAATCCTTTGGGCGAATCAACCGGGGCTGCTGTAATCTTTGGAACAACCGGAGGCGTGATAGAAGCAGCAACTCGTACAGCTTACGAACTGCAGACTGGCAAGAAACTTGAGAAAGTAGATTTTCAAGAGCTTCGTGGAATGGGAGGTATCCGTCAGGCTACCATCGACTTCGACGGACTGGATATAAATATCGGGATTGCTCATGGCTTAGGTCATGCAAGAAAACTCCTCGAATCAATCCAAAGAGGAGAAAGCAAATTCCATGCTATTGAGATCATGGCTTGTCCGGGTGGATGTATCGGAGGCGGAGGACAGCCACTGCACCACGGTGATGAATCTATCATCAAGGCCAGACAGAAGGCTATCTATTCAGAAGATGCAAGCAAGGCTATCAGGAAATCACATGAGAATCCATTTATCCAGAAACTTTATAAGGAGTTCCTCGGTGAGCCAATGAGCCATAAAGCTCATGAACTTCTGCATACCAAGTATTTCGATAAGAGTAAAACCCAGGTGGTTATTAAAAAAGACTAAAGAAGGATATTATGTCGAGCATTAAAATTGAGCTAAAGCAATCAGATATTGACAAGATCAAAACAATTTGTAAAGAGTTCGGTAACGAGCCGAAGGAATTGATCAATGTCCTCCACAAAACCCAAAGTACTTTTGGCTACCTGCCTGCAGAAGTACAGGAAGTTATTGCTCCTGAAATGAAGGTCTCGGTGGCCAAAGTTTATGGGGTAGTCACTTTTTACTCCTTCTTCACCATGATACCTAAAGGCAAGCATCCTATTTCAATATGCATGGGTACAGCTTGTTATGTGAGAGGTGCCGAAAAAGTTCTTGATGAATTCAAGTCAAAACTAGATATCGAAGTAGGTGAAACTACTCCTGATGGGAAGTTCTCATTAAACTGCCTTCGTTGTGTTGGAGCCTGCGGCTTAGCACCAGTGGTAACTGTGGGAGATAAAACTTATGGACGTGTTTCTCCTGATGGAGTTGAAGAGATAATCAAGGAATACAAAGAGAATTAGATATAAGAAACCTGCACCTCTTTAAGGAATTTCTTTTCAAGTAATTCGGATATTTTCTTAACCACCGTTCGGCGTATCTCAAGCTCCACCGGAAGGCTGGGATCCTGATGTGCTGTGTTAATTCTTGTTCCTACCACAAACTCAACAATGTCAGACTGCAGCAAAATCTTAATGACCTGATCTGCCGGGCCATAGCCCAGACTGGTATCTTTATTGTATCTGCTAAGTATACGCGACACTTTTCCCAGAGTTAAGATCCCTTCTGTAAGCAAATCTATCCCTTCCATATAGCTTACTGGAGGCAGTTCTTTATCATGGAACTCCAGGCTATCTTCAATATCCCTTTTTAATTCGCGACTTAAAATATCTGAAGTTGTGGCTCCACAGATTATGATTTTCCCTTTGTATCTATCCACCTTGTTGGCTAGTTCTCTGTCCTTTTTCTCCTCATATGGAGGACCAGTACAAATAAGCGTTCTTCGGGGTTCTCTAAAATATACCGATGTGCAGGTAGCATCATCCTTTGCATGATAGGCATCATTCTGAACAATAGTACCTATAACCCTTTCAGAAATTTTCCCTGCTGAAATACCGGGGTCGCGATTTATCAGTTCCTGAGTTAGACTTAAAAGCTTTTCTCTTCCCCAACCAAATGGGTATTGCGTCGAACCTAAACCTGATTGAACCACTCCATCAGAGCATAATATTATCCGGTCTTCTTTCTTCGGCTCAAAACGACATGTTAGAACTTCCTTTTGTGTATTAACAGTTTTTGGAAGAACAACACAATTCCATTGGGGTTTGAAAACCTGAGTGCCCCTCAGGATGATAGCCCCCGGATTATCATACTCCAAAATATGCACTTCCCGGTCGTGATAAATATCAACAATGGTAAAAGTTGAATAATTCATTTTCCTCTCCGAACAAACCGGCAGAGCCTTCATAATAATTTCGGCAATCTTAGCAGCCTCTTTATGCTCACGAGCAAACTTCAAAGCCATAGTTGCAGT
>CAYUNU010000205.1:5517-6745 GCA_964446195.1 uncultured Porphyromonadaceae bacterium
GCCGCTCCTTCTCCAAGCAAGAATCCTATTTTCTGTACCATCTCAAGGTTCTTATCAATAGCCTCCACTATCCTCTTAACAGTTTCTTCCTTCTGCACAGACGGAGAAGACATATCCCTGATAATTGCTGCGATGATCCTTCCCTTATGAACCGGGAATACAGAGATATTGAGAATCTGATCCTCTATTTTAACATCCTTATTGATCAGTTCCTCGTTGCTCTCGGCCACAAAACTGAAATACTGATGGATATTCTGAGGCAAGAGGCTTTTCACATCCGCACCTTTCAATCCGGGGATTATCTCATGTATCGCCCTCGCATCATCACCAAGAAGATCAATAAGCACCTGATTTGCTTCAACAACCCTCAACTCCTGGTCCACCATTAACACAGCAGATGGTATCCTGTGCATAACAGAGGTGATAGTCTCGTAAAGCGTTTTAACAACCTCCTTTTCCTCCCTGGCCTTGCGCTCCGATTCTTCCAGAGCCACTTTTGTTTTTGCCAGCTTTTCGTTCGTTTGTTGAAGGGAGTTTATATACTGCTGCCGGTTTTTACTCCCATAAGAATTGCACATATCCACCTTGGCAAGACCCTGAGCAACAGCTACAGCAAATTCCCTGCAGCTTTTATAACCACATGAGGAACAACCCCTGTCATACTCTTCTTTTTTACTTTTCCCAATCGACTTTAAAATGTCCAAGACGACCTTTTCGTCAGGAGCCGGAAGCCTCTGATCATCAGATTTAAAAACCCTTGTCAATTCAATTCCGGAATAGTCCTCAATTTCTCTCTCCCACTCCGTATCATCAAGTATATCCAGCCTTTTTGTAACATAATCTGTTACCAGAGTCCTTCTCTTATATCTACTTTCATGAGAAGACATCCCCGGCCCCATTATGCATCCTTCACAATAAAATATATCCAGATGTTTTTTGATTGATTTCCCATCCGAAAATTCGGTAACAATATCAACCATATTCTTTTGTCCTGATGTACTAATGAAGTTGGAATGTAAAAGGTCTTCTGCTTCACCTACACACTGCATTAAACCATCCTGCAGAGGAAATAAGCCTCCTTTCAAACCATGAGGTGCATCAAAATCAGAGTACTCAACGGTATTCTCTGTTAACTGTCTTTCATCAAATAGATCACGCAATTCAGAAAATGTGAGAACATAATCCGGTCGGCATTCTTCAGGCAACTCATTATCAGTAGCTTTAATTG
>CAYUNU010000206.1:0-6729 GCA_964446195.1 uncultured Porphyromonadaceae bacterium
ACAACCATTGTGATGGCTGCAAAGAATGCCAGCAATGATCCCAACAATGAATATTTCCAGATAAGCGCTCAGCCGGCCTGGGACGTCCTCCACAAATGGATCAGGGTTAGTCCGGTTAAAGCAAGGAAGGTATTTTACAAAGCATGTGGATTACCAACTCCTGAAACAAACAGCAAAGAAATTCTTTTAGCAGAAAGGAATAAGTATTTACCGAAATCACTTTCGCTTAGTTATAATGAGCCACTCAGCATGGAGAGTGCTGCGCTTCAGTATATGTATGATGATGAAGGAGAAACTTATCTAGATTGTGTTAATAATATTCCTCATGTAGGTCATTGCCACCCACGGGTTGTAAAGGCCGGGCAGAAGCAAATAGCCCAATTGAATACCAACACCAGGTATCTGTATGATAGTCTGAATGAATATGCAAAAAAGCTACTCGCCAAATTTCCTGATCGTTTAAGCAAAGTATTATTTGTCAATTCCGGTTCGGCAGCTACTGATCTGGCAATAAGGCTAGCCAGAAACCATACCGGCAAGGATGATTTCATAGTTCTTGATCATGCTTATCATGGAAATGTGAGCACGGCTATAGGATTGAGCCCATATAAGTTTAACCACAAAGGAGGATCAGGAAAGCCTTATAACACGCATATTGCTCCGATCCCTGATCCTTATCGGGGGAAATATCGGGAAGAGGCATTCCGGAGAGAGGCATTCCGGAGAGAGGCATTCCGGAGAGAGGCATTCCGGACGCCCACAAGGGCGCGTCCGTACGCGTCCATAGGATCGAAATACGCGCAAGAAATAGATGTTGTGATTGCGGAGAATGGATTGGAATCTAAGTTGGCGGGGTTTATTGCTGAGTCGATTCCGGGTTGTGGTGGTCAGATTATGTTACCCAAGAATTATCTTGGAGAGGCTTATAAGAAAATTCGGGCTTTGGGTGGTGTTTGTATAGCTGATGAAGTGCAAACAGGATTTGGGAGAGTTGGTGAAAAATTCTGGGGCTTTGAGCTTTATGATGTTTGTCCGGATATTGTGATTCTCGGAAAACCAATGGGTAATGGTCATCCTATGGGTGCTGTAGTATTCACTGAAGAGATAGCTAAGAGTTTTGAGAATGGTTTGGAGTTTTTCAGTTCTTTTGGAGGAAACCCTGTTAGTTGCGAAATAGGTTTGGCTGTATTGGAGGCCATTGAAAATGATGGTTTGCAAGAGAATGCTAAAACTACTGGAAGATATCTTTTAGATGAATTTCGCAAGATTCAGGAAGATAATAATGTTGATGGAGAGGGAATAATTGGTGAAGTCAGAGGATCAGGATTATTTATTGGAATTGAAATTGTTAAGGACCTTGAGACCCGGAAACCAGATCCAAAAACAGCTTCAAAGATAGTCAATGACATGAAAAAAATACACATCCTCCTCAGCACTGATGGTCCTGATGAGAACGTTATAAAGTTCAAGCCTCCCCTTTGTTTCAGCATGGACAATGCCAGGGAACTGGTTAAGAAGTTTCGGGCAGTTGTGGAATAATCCTAAATAAATAGGCTTGATTGGATTATTTATCTAGCAAGGATTCCAGCTTTTGCATTAACTCCCTATGCTTTTCAGGATTAGATTTCATCAACTTTTGAATATTTGACTGTACCAACAATTTGATGTCTTTTCCTTCAAAAGCAAGCTTGTTAACAGTGATTCCCGGAATTGACTTTTCAATTTTTTCTCCGACCCTCCCTAATGCCTCAGAAATATTGCTTAGTGCAGTTTTCCTGTTGTCAAAAGGCAAATAAGTGAGATCTATATCAACCGAAACACGAGGCATACTCGAAAGGAAAAGATTAATTGCCGTACCACCCTTCAAAGCCAGAGAATTTTCAACAGCAATATGCGGAATTACCTGCAGGAGCATGTCGGCTTGAAAAAAATAAGATTCTGAGATCATAGGACAACTACTTCTTTTGGAACAGATATCTTGTACTTTGATATATAAACACCTTCATTAACAAGTATTCTGTCTCCAGTTCCCAAGTCAATCTTATCTTGGTCTATAAATGGGAGCCACTGATGATTTAGTTTCGAAGCCATAAATAAAAACAGACGTTTTACTTTTATAGAGTTGCACTTTTCTAGTAATTCCTGCATGACTTTGGGCCGGAGGTTGGCAAGGCCTTCAAGAAGTTGATAGCATTCAACCATATCAAAACGGGTTGGGGTCAGATATAAACACTCAAGGATTGCACGCTCAGGTGATGATAATTTAAGCTTCAATGCACTCTTATTATATTCCATCAATTCGAGTACTGGAGGGAGGAATTTAGTTTTCACATATAAAATATGTTTACTCCATTCTTGATGAAGAAACCATTTTGGTAATTTCGAATATTGTGTTGAGAACAAATAAAGTGGTTCATTCTCACCACGACCATAATGCGACAGTCCTTGAAACGAAAGGGATGTCAATCCACCAACATGCACCGGTAAATCAGTTTGCCTCTGTATTGAGCTCAACGCTCCAACCCAGTTAATATCATCATTTGGACGTTTGAATACTCCTACCCCATATGATTCAAGCCAGCCACTTTTAAGATAATATTTTTGCAGGTTGCGTGATATACCATTCTTTTCCAACCATGATGCAAGAAGGACTGTTTGAGGAACATGAATGCCCATCAAATGCATTAATTTATTGCCAGAATTGGTAGTCATGCTAACAAAATTACAATAATTTTAATGAAGGCTGCATACTAAATCAATCTTTTTCATTAAATAATTAGACAACCAGGTAGCCCAGCTGCTAACATTGCGGAATATTTAAGGAGACTGGCCTTTGCTTAAAAAGTTCCTCTTTGCATGATATATCTGTACTTACTCAAACTTAAGAGCTGTTCCGTAAGCTATTAAAAATCACTTCCCAGCCACAATTTAAGACAATTTATCCTCCAGAAGTTTTTCAACTGGAATACCTGTTTGCAGGGAAGTATTGGCTAGATTGATAAGTGAACCTGAATTGAAATTATAGTAATCGCAGAGAATCTGGATATTTTCTACGGTTGGAAGTCGCTTTTCTATTTCATAGTTAGATACACTGATTCCAGTATCCGCACAAACTTCATCCTGGCTTTTTCCACTGATTTTACGTAGATATTTTAAAGCCCTACAAATAACATTGGTTAGATCCATAATATATTGACAATTATGAAGTAAAATATTTTGTGGGGACAATCAAAGATAGACAAAATGATGTAAATACTGAGGCATACTTCTTCATCCTGTCGAATGACAGGATGAAGAAGTTGCCGACCAGAGGGGGGGGGGGATAATAGACTGACTACCTGCACCCTGGCAATGCTGTTTAGAATTATTATTGATAGCTAAATCCTGTCGTTCGACAGGATCAATTGGAGGTCAGTAGTGTATATTTAAATGAATTATGCCACTAGTGATACAAATTAATGAATATGTATTGTAGCACCCTAAAGTTTTAGATTATTAATAGAAAAGATTAACAGATGAGATTAAGAAAAATAAACATTTGGCTTGTTGCCGCTTTGCTCTCCTTATTAGTGAATATTTATTTGGCGTTTCAAAATAGAGATAGTACACTAAAATATATTGAATCAACATCAAATCATGTTTATGAAAAATACTTGACCGATCTCCAAAAGGAAAGATTTGAAATAACATTTAACTCTAATTACAAAATACTCAATAATTTAAGCTTAATCAACATCAAAAGTGAAGAAGTCTCGCTTTGTGAAGTAATTACCGCTCCTACCTTAGTTTTAAAGATTTCAGCGAACTCATGTCCACCCTGTGTTAAGGACAACCTGAAAACATTGAAACAACTAGGAGAAGTGATTGGGTTTGATAAAATAATGATTATAACGGACTATGAAAACTCAAGAATGTTGAATCTTCTAAAATCAGAAAATTCTATATTCTCTCCTTGCTATGCTACATCTGAAAACTTAGGGATTGACTTACCAATAGACTCATTAAAAGTTACTCCTTTCTTTTTCATCATCTCCGAAGATCTGAGTATTCAATCGTCATTCATAGCGGATGATAAATTATATACTTATGGCGCTTATATGGAGAGAATAAAGAGTATATTCCTTCATGATTATGTCGAAAAATAAATTGAATTTAAGTAGTTTGAATAATGAAAGATAAAATATTTTGCCTCGTTATTATTTTGTTTACTTTATCAAACTGTGAGAGTAACATCGAGAAAAACCACTCTAAGACTATCAAGGTTGATATTAACAATAATTTAAATAAACTTTCTCATTTAGAAATTGGTGAGATTATTAAATTAGAATCATCCCCAGAAGCTTTTTTTGGAAAAACTGCAAAAGTTATGTCTCTTGATGATAGATATTACTTTATAGATAAGCGTTCTACAAAAGCTCTTTTTGCCTTCGATCGTAATGGGCGATTTTTAAATAAGACTACTATTGGAAAAGGACCAGGAGAGGTTCTTTCACCGGTTGACTTTACGTTGATTAAAGGTGAGCAGTCACGAGTGTTAATGTACGATCAGTTTGGAGGAAATTTCTTGGAGTTCAATCGGGATTTAGAGTTAATCGATGAGGGACCAAATCTGCATGAGTTAACACTCTCAAACTTCTATATGATGGCTGCTGATAGCTTTCTTGTATATTGCCATACTCCAACCAAAGCTGAACGTGAAAGCCCATATATGAATGTCTATTCTATATATACAAAAAACTTTTCAAAAAAGAAAGAATTAAACGTTTCAACTGTAATTGGGAAAGGGGTAATGTTTCTTGATAATGCAATTGTAAAAGTGGAAAATAGACTGTTATTCATAGCCCCCTTTGACTATTCTATATATGAATTGAAAGGCGGTGATTGTGTAAGAATCTATCAAGTTGATTTTGGAAAACAAAGTTTAAAGCAAGAGGATTTCTTAGAAATGAATTATGGGGAAATTAGTAAACTTGAAAAACAGGGTCAAAAAATAGGAACTCTTTGGTCGATATTTGGTAATGAATCATTTCTTGTTTTTGGGTTTTATTATAAACGGGAAGCAACATACATACTATATTCACTTGATAATGATAGAGTTTACAACCTTAATGAAAATTTCAAAATTCACAACCTACCTCTAACACGAATTGTGGGTGTAAATGAGGGTGGAAAACTAATTGGACTTATTGAACCAGAAGATTTCATTGAATCCAAGGCATCAAATCAAAAGTATGACTTCAGTATGGAATTGGAAGACAATCCGTTGATAGTACTTCTTAATATAAGAGAATAACTACCATTTTCACTATATTTTAAATTAAAGCTTATGAAAAAGAAAATTGTTTTATTAGGAGCTATGGTTATAGCTTTATGTGCCTTGGTTTACATCACTCAACCAGAGACTGTATATGCTGAGGAACTTGAGGATTGTTCTAGTATTGAAAAGTGCCCTATGTCGGATAACGAAAGATTAGGTGATGGATGGCTATATGGCGGTGGACCGCTATGTTGTACCGCACGTAAAGCAGATGGGAAGTATCCAAAAGCTTATGTTCCACCACCACCTTCCTAGAATTGTGGACTTTATTTAGAAAGAGCGAGAGAGCCACACTCGCTCTTTCTTTTGATATCAACCAAATTAAAAATGAAAACAAGAATCCAGTTGTTGATGTTAATTATTTTAATGTGTGGAATCTTTGGTTTCACGTGTTGTTATAAATTATTTCTAGTCTCTTCATCAAGCATGGAAAAAACCCTGCTATCTGGAGATGTCGTTTTGGTCAGAAAGTTTTCTCAAAAGACAAGGTTTTCCTCAACTAAAATCCTGCCAATACATAATAGAATAATTGTTTTTTATAACTCTAACCAAGACCATGAAATAATTATCAAAAGATGTATTGCCATTTCTGGAGACACTATCCAATTCAATAAAAGTGATTTCACTATTAATAATTCCTATTTGGATTCATGTGATAGTGCAATATTCCCATTCATTGTAGAGGTGAAAAGTAATCGCAATTTCCTCTCTTATATTGATAGTTCAAATTACATAGCAAAAAATAGAATTGAAGGACACTTCATTATTAATAGTGATGAAAAGTTCATGCAAGAACTAATATCGTTGAATAGGATTGAATCATACAAAAAGGTTACACCAAATTTTTCACAATATTTGTACTCAAATCCTATAACGATAGTCCCCAAGAAAGGAAATCAGTTATTCAAAAAATCTATTAGCAATAATGGTGACCTTTTTCAAAAGCTTGAACAAAATAATTCTACTGTACAAAACAACTACTATTACGTCATAGGGGATAATTGGGCAAATTCTATCGATTCAAGGTATTGGGGTATGCTACCCCAAAAAAATATAATTGGATCGACTTCATTTATTCTATACTCATACAATAAATATTCTGCAAAAGCAATAAAATTTAGAATTAACAGGTTTTTTCACCGGATTAATTAGTCTTTTTGTATCCCTTACAACCAACTACGTTTTGATTGTTTTATGAGGGATGGATAATTTTGGAATTGCCCCAACACGGACGGTAAGTTAAGCTACAAAAAACCATGATGGAATAATAAAGGTCGATTTAATTATTTTCGTTCTCATTGCAGGACTACTTAGTCCTTACTCAAACTTAACAGCGGTACCATAAGCAAGCAACTCAGCAGCGCCCTGCATAACGGTGGAGGTTGTTAGGCGCATGCAAACTACTCCATCGG
>CAYUNU010000207.1:0-6709 GCA_964446195.1 uncultured Porphyromonadaceae bacterium
ATTCCAACAATTGTAGCAGAAAACATCGAGGCCAAAGTCCCGCCTAACAATGCCTTCATACCAAATTCTGACAACCACTTTCTCTTACCCGGTGCTAATCCCCCAATTCCATGAACCTGTATTCCAACAGATGCAAAATTGGCAAAACCACATAGCATATAAGTTGCCATAATAATCGATTTGTCCTGAAGGAAAACTCCTGCTTCCTTCATATTAGCTAGACTAGTGTATCCAACAAATTCGCTGGCAATTAGTTTTTCGCCAGCCAGCTGCCCAACCAAAGCCATGTCTTCCTTGCAAACCCCCATAACCCACATTAAAGGTGAAAATAAGTACCCCAGTATAAATTCTAAACTCAAGGCCTCATATCTACCATGTGTCACTTCAACTATCCAACCATTTAAACTAGTCCATCCTCCTATCTTGATGAAAATAAAATTTATCATTGCAATAAAAGCAAAAAAGACTAAAAGAATTGCACCAACATTAACTGCCAATTTAACACCCTCTGCCGTTCCTTTTCCAATAGCATCCAAAAGATTGTCTCCAATCTTTGATTGATCCACTTCAACCTTCTCCGCGATATCCTCAACCTGAGGGTAAAGGATTTTTGAAACAACAATGGCACCTGGCGCTGCCATAACAGAGGCCGAAAGCAAATGTTTGGCAAACATAAGTCTCTGTGCCGGATCATCACCACCAAGAAAACCAATGTAGGCAGCCATAACTCCACCCGCAACAGTTGCCATACCCCCAATCATTACCAACAATATCTCTGAACGATTCATCTTCTCCAAAAAAGCCTTTATCATAAGAGGCGATTCTGTTTGCCCCAGAAAAATATTACCTGCAACTGAAAGACTCTCAGCACCACTTAAATGAAAAGCTTTTGTCATTACCCAGGCCAAACCCCATACCACTTTCTGTATGATGCCAAGATAAAATAATACTGAGGTCAGTGCGGAAAAGAAAACTATAGTCGGAAGAATCTGGAAAGCAAAAATCGACCCCATAGTTTCAGTATTTACCAAATTACCAAACAAAAACGATGAGCCAACATTGGTAAAGTCAAGAATTACGACAAATATTTTACCAACAAATTCAAAAGCCTTTAACACAGGAGTTACCATAAGAACACCCAAAGCAACCAATATCTGAACTGCGAGACCAGTTAAAACTACCTTCCATGAAATCTTCTTCCTGTTGGAGGAAAAAAGCCAAGCAATACCGATAAGTACAAATAAGCCCAACAAGCCCCTTAAAACATTTATTGGCTTAATCGTTGAAGCATCCTTTACTTCTCGCTGAACAAGGTTCTTCGTATTTGCCTGCGTAAGCGGAGCCGAATCGACCATAAGATCCTGAGCTTCAACCAGAGCAATAGTATCCTTATCAATATTTCTGTCCTGAGCCTTAGAAATAAAAGCCCCAACAAATATAACCAGGGTAAAACTCACCAATACAATTAATATCTTTTTCATCAATTCTTATAACGATTTAGATTATTTGGAGAAAGCTGGAATACTAGCCCTTACCCCTCCTCTTTATTTCATCCCTTAACTTTGAAGCCTTCTCATAATCCTCCGATTCAACAGCCTCATTGAGCATTTCTTCCAATTCCGAATCAGATTTATCCGAAAAACCTATCGGCTTACCCTGAGAATCATCCTTGAGATCAATAATGTCACTCGTCTTACCCTCTATAATAATACCTGCCTTCTCAAGAATCTCCTGTGAAGTATATATCGGACATTTAAACCTGAGCGCCAGCGCAACAGCATCAGAAGTGCGTGAATCAATGGTAACAATATCATCTCCATTGAAAAAAACTAACTCAGAGTAAAATATTCCCTCTTCAAGTTTGTTAATGTAAACTTCTTTCATGTTTATCGAGTAAGACTTAGCAAAACTCCTAAATAAATCATGAGTCAGAGGCCTTGGAGGCTTAAGCTCCTCCATATGAAGAGCAATAGCTTGAGCCTCAAAAGCCCCTATCATTATTGGTATGCGCCGCTCACCACTATCCTCAACCAACACCAATGCATAACTGCCTGTTTGCGACTGACTGTAAGTTAATCCAAGTATTCTCAACCTCACTCTTGCTCCCATAAGCCCGGTTTTTTGGTAAAAATATCAAAAAATAACACCATCTTGCCACTACAATTAAAGATTTTCCAACAATCACATTGAAAATAAACGACTCAAGCTTTTGTTTTATAGGTAAATGTTTTCTAATTTTGCAGTCCCAAAAGATAAAATTGATCAATACAATATGTACGCAATCGTTGAAATAGCTGGTCAGCAGTTTAAGGTTGAAAAAGACCAGAAAATTTTTGTTCATCGCCTCGACCAAAACGAAGGAGATCAGATTGACCTGGACAAAGTATTATTAGTTGATAATGATGGTAAAATCAAAGTAGGGAAACCTGTTGTGAAAGGAGCCAAAGTATCAGCCAAAGTACTGGAACATATGAGAGGTGATAAAGTAAAAGTTTTCAAAAAGAAAAGAAGAAAAGGATATAGAGTGCTTAACGGACATCGTCAGGATCTGACCCAAATTCAGATTGAAGAGATTGTAGGCTAATTTAAGTACTTAAAAATTAATTATTATGGCACACAAAAAAGGAGCAGGTAGTTCGCGAAACGGTAGAGAATCCGAAAGTAAAAGACTTGGTGTAAAAAAATACGGTGGACAAGTAGTCCAAGCTGGTAATATAATTGTACGCCAGAGAGGCACCCTACATAATCCACATCTCAATGTTGGAATGGGGAAAGACCACACTCTGTTTGCCCTGATAGATGGTAAAGTAGTCTTTCAGAAAAAAAGGAATAACAGATCTTACGTTTCTGTAGAGCCAATTGTTACAGAGTAAGGCAAAAGTATACTACATTTGATCTCCTGTTTTATCCTGTTTGTCAGGCTTAATTCAGGAGATTTTTTATTTTTAACCCTCTCGAAAAACACAAAATATGCTAAGTATTAAATATATAATTGAAAATCGGGAAACCATCGCTGAACGTTTAGCAGTAAAAAATTTCACTGATACTGAAATCATTGACAAGGTCGTTCAAATGGATATACTACGAAGAGACCTTCAGATTCGTCTTGAAAGCGAACTAGCTGAATTGAATGGCTTGTCTAAGCATATTGGCCAGCTTTTCAAGGAAGGCAAAATAAAAGAAGCAAATGAGGCTAAAACAAGAACAAGCCAGCTCAAAGAATCCAGTAAGAAATTAAAGGAAGAACATAAGGATTGCGAAGACCAACTAAAAGGTCTTATTGTTCAAATACCAAACATACCCCACCCCAGCGTACCCCCGGGAAAAGGAGAGGAGGATAATCAGGAAATCCGACGTGGTGGGGAGTTCCCAAACCCTCAGCTCACCATTAAACCTCATTGGGAATTAGCATCTGAATATGACATCATCGATTTTGAACTTGGTGTTAAGCTTACAGGTGCCGGCTTTCCAGTATATAAAGACAAAGGCGCCAAACTGCAGAGATCTTTAATAAATTTCTTCCTCGATGAAGGAACAAATGCAGGCTATATTGAGGTTCTACCTCCAATCTTGGTGAATGAAGATTCCGGGTTTGGAACAGGACAACTCCCGGATAAGGAAGGCCAAATGTACCATGCCCAAGATGATAAACTGTACCTAATTCCTACTGCAGAGGTGCCTGTCACAAATATTTACAGAGATGTTATTCTGCAAGAAGAAGATTTCCCAATCAAAAACATTGCTTACACTCCTTGCTTTAGAAGAGAAGCAGGCTCCTGGGGCAGCCATGTGAGAGGCCTTAACAGATTGCATCAATTCGATAAAGTTGAAATTGTCCAGGTAAGGAAACCGGAAGATTCATACCAAGCCCTGGAAGAAATGGTCGCTCACGTTGAGTCTCTGATACAAAAACTAGGCCTGCCCTATCGCGTGTTGCGCTTATGTGGTGGTGACCTAAGCTTTACCTCTGCCCTTACTTATGATTTTGAAGTGTGGTCAGCAGCTCAGAAAAGATGGCTAGAGGTAAGTTCTGTTTCAAATTTCGAGAGCTTTCAAGCAAATAGATTGAAACTTAGGTATAAAAATAAAGGCGACAAGCAAACAAACATTGCCCATACACTCAATGGGAGTGCTCTTGCACTGCCTAGAATTTTGGCAGCAATATTGGAAAATAACCAAACAGAGGATGCAATTGTAATCCCAAAAATCCTTCAGAACTACACCGGATTTGATAAAATCACTCATAAATAAAGCCCTTGTTGTAGTAATTCTGCTTGTCAGTCTTGACTCAGTTGTTCTTGGACAACAACAAAAGCAATCCACGTCTCGGCTTGCTTATGAGTATTATAACGATCAGGAATGGGAAAAAGCATCAGCCCTTTTCCTTCAAATGTATCAGGAAAATGGGGTAAAAGCTTATCTAAACAACTACATCCGTTGTCTGGTTCAAATGAAAGACTATAAAACTGCAGAACAAACCCTCACTAAAACAATCAGGAAGACTAAGGATCAATCTCTATATATCGACCTCGCCTACTTAAGTGAAATCCAGGGAAATGAGAAAAAATCAAATGATCTGTACCTCCAACCCTTGAAGGACTTTCCTCAATCGGTTCAGTCAATAAAAACTCTTGGAAATAATTATCTGTATTATCTCAAATATGAATATGCACAGCAAGTTTACGAGATTGGTCGTCAGCTATTAAACCAACCGAATGAATTCCATCTTGAAATGGCAAGCATATTTCTTATGCAGCGAAATTATGCAGCAATGCTGGATGAGTATTTCGAACTACTAATATATCAACCTAGATATCTCAGAACTGTCCAAGCTCAAGTAAGAAGTGCAATGACCAGGGATGTGGATGAAATTTTACTCGAATCCACAAAAACAAAAACCCTTGCCCAGATTCAAACATATCCGGGCCTTATTGTGTTCAATGAAATGCTTATATGGGTGTATCTTCAAGAGGAAGATTTTGATAGCGCAATTGAACTAGCAGCTGCCCTGGATCGCAGAAACAAAGAAAACGGAGAAAAACTCCTGGAGTTAGCCCGTACCGCTGACAATGCAAAGGCTTATAAATCAGCTATTAAAGCTTACGATATTATTATTGCAAAAGGGCCTCCATCTGAAAATAACAAAACTTCAAGAAACGTTTCAACGGTGCAATCTCCTTTCAGATTGGCTAAGCAGGAAATACTTACAGCTGAACTCTTATTGCTTGAATCACAAAATGATTCTCAACCAGCAGATTATTTATCCTTATCAAAAAAATACGAAAAAACAATTAATGAGGTAGGACTTGATCACCTAAATGTGATCCTTCTCAAAGAATTATCCTATGTAAATGCTTACCGTCTTCACAACCTTGATAGAGCGGTAAACATATTAGACTCAGCCCTGCAAACCCCAAGGATTCAAAAGGATCTACGCGCTGAAATGATCTTGGATAAGGCAGATATTCTCCTTCTTCAGAATGATCCATGGGAGGCCACTTTCTTGTACGCCCAGGTAGAAAAAGAAAACACGCAAAACCCAATTGGCTCCCTTGCTAAATATAAAAAAGCAATGCTGGCATATTATACCGGAAATTTCGATTGGGCAAAAATGCAACTTGATGTTTTAAAAGGCAGTACATCAAAACTCATTGCTAATGATGCTTTCGAACTTTCACTTTCAATTAGGGAAAACCAAAATTATGATGATAGCCTGAATAATGGATTACTGTCATTAAGTAGAGCCGACTACCTGTACTTTCAGAAGAAAACAGATTCAGCACTCCAAGTTCTGAATTCGCTGATTGAAGACTCCCCTAACCCGACTATCACTGATGATGCCCTTTTTAAACAAGCTGAAATATTCCTTGATACTAACAGGGAAGAAAAAGCTATTAAATCCCTCGAAAAAATATACTCAGATTATCTATATGGTATATGGGGACACAAAGCCTCATACCTCCTTGGGAAAATTTATGAGGAAAGGAAAGATTTCGATAAAGCTTTGAACTATTATCAACAACTATTAGATAAATTCCCTAATAGCTTTTATCACATTGATGCCCGAAACAAGATTCGTGAAATTAAGGATATGGCTAAAAGAACAGATCCGAACACATGAAAAAATCAAGGATCTATATATTAGCCTTGATAGCCATAGTCCTTTGGTCTACTTCCGGAACCGCCTTTAAAATTGCACTCAAGGGAATAAGCTTCCCTCAGTTACTTTTTATTTCTGCACACACAGCCTGGATTTTTTTATTTATACTCCTTCTATTAAAGAAAAGACTACGGGGAATATTTAGCAAGCCAATAAAAAATATACCTAAATCAGCTTTAGGAGGGTTCCTTAATCCTTTCCTATATTATATCATACTCCTAAAAGCTTATACTTTACTGCCAGCCCAGATAGCTCAACCCCTTAATTATACCTGGCCAGTAATGTTGGTTCTTCTCTCTGTAATCTTCTTAAAACAAAAACTACACATTATAGATGCTATTGCTATCCTTATTAGCTTTAGTGGAGTTTTTATTATAAGCTCGCAAGGTTCTATTCCTTTTACGCAAAAAATCAACGAACCAGTAGGAGTTTTACTCGCAGTAGGGAGTTCAATCATTTGGGCCTCGTATTGGATAATTAACATCAAAGACAAAAGACCAGAACTCGACAAGATTGCCCTAAATTTTCTTTTCGGTGCAATATTCGCAA
>CAYUNU010000208.1:0-6695 GCA_964446195.1 uncultured Porphyromonadaceae bacterium
AGTCATTTGAAAAAATGAGAACAGATCACTAGACCTATGTTGATAAAACACCTTTTTTGGAATTAAGGGGTCAATTTGAAAGTGCATTGGAGGCACTTCCTTTTTTGCAGGATCATAAAATTGACCTGATGTTTCTGGATATTAATATGCCTGACTTGAGCGGGATGGATTTTATCAAATCACAGAGCAATCCTCCGAAAGTGATTTTTACAACAGCCTATAGTGAATATGCCTTGGAAGGCTTTAGAGTGGATGCTATAGATTATTTATTAAAACCGATTTCTTATCCTGATTTTCTTAAAGCAGCAGAAAAAGCCAGAGCGAGGCTTGCTTTTGTTAGTGAGGAAAATGCTCATATTGAGAGTAATGACAAGTTTTTGTTCATCAAGTCGGAATATAAAATTCTGCGAATTAATTTGTCGGAAATAAAATATATTGAAGGTATGCGGGAATACATCAGGATTCATGTTGAGAACCAAAAACCCATTATGGCACTTATGAGCATGAATAAGATGGAAGGTTATTTGCCTGGCAATCAATTCATGAGGATCCACCGTTCATTTATCGTTAATCTCAACAAGATTA
This sequence comes from uncultured Porphyromonadaceae bacterium, assembly GCA_964446195.1. Classification (GTDB taxonomy): domain Bacteria; phylum Bacteroidota; class Bacteroidia; order Bacteroidales; family UBA12481; genus JAUVKA01. Next base: position 586 of record CAYUNU010000208.1, read on the forward strand.
CTACTGTTGAGAGGAACAGAATTATTTTTGATAGTACTGTTTATATTCCTGTTAGTGAGCAGTATAAGTTCCAGTTTCAGAACTATTTGGACGATAATTTTTTGAAGTAGCAATTCTGAAAGACCCCACTTTTTTCCCAATTTTATAAAGTTTTTTGATTTGACTAAACAAAAGCTTACTTTAGGGTATTACTAAGTCGAAATATGAGGCCTTTAAAGTAGGGGGTAACTTGACTTTCATTTTTGGAGCATAATTCAAAATCATTACTTCTTTTAAAATTGCCAATGCTAGTGTAAATCTAAGCCTAACGACATGGAATACAGCAATTTAGACAGGGACGGATTGTTGTCTAAAATTAAGGAACTCGAGAATAAATTAGAAATTAGTAATGGTAATAAAGCTTCAGGAACCTGGCAATTCTACGAAAATATCATTGAGGGTGTACAAGATGGGATATGGATCACTAATGAAAATGATATAATATTTTTTTCCAATGCAGGAATGGAGAGGATAGCTGGTATTCCTCGCGAGGAGATTAATGGGTGCAATTTTTTTACTGATTTTCCTAAAGAAACGGTTGGGGAATTGTTTCCATATTATAATCAAGCTAGAAATGATAGGAAGCCAATATGGTACGATATAAAAGTAGATACGCCTGCCGGGAGAAGTACATGGCAAAATGGCTGGCTTATACCCCAATTTGAGGGGGAGTCTTTTAAGGGGATTATTTGCACTGCGAGAGATGTTACTTTGCATAAGCTAGCAGAACATGATCTGCTAGAGAGTGAAGCGAAATACAAGAACCTTGTAGAAACGGCTTCAGATGCAATTTATATGATGTCTGAAGACGGTAAAATAATTGATACCAATCACAGTGCTTGTGTTATGTTGGGAAAGGTTAAGGAAGAAATTATTGGATCAATGATAGATTCTGTAGACCCAAACTTTCCCTTGGATGATTTTTTGAATTTTTGGAAGAAAATTGCTTTTAATAAGCAGGCAATATTTGAAACTTCTCATCTCCGAAAAGATGGTAGTCTAATCCCAATCGAAATCAGTGGAAAAAAATTTAAACTGAACGGAAAAGTTTTTTATTATGGTATAGCACGGGATATCACGGAGCGCAAAATGGTGGAGAAAAAGCTTGTGGAAAACGAAAAGCAACTGCGCAAAAATTACGAAGTCTTCTTTAACTCCATCAGCGATTTTCTTTTTGTGTTAGATGAACAAGGTAATATTATTCACACGAATAGTACTGTAACTGACCGTTTAGGCTACACTCAGGAAGAACTAACTGGTTTATCGGTTCTTATGGTTCATCCACCTGAATGGCGTGAAGAAGCGGGGTGCATTGTTAGTGAGATGCTAAGCGGCGTTTCAGCGTATTGTACTATACCAATAGTCACCAAATCAGGTGTTGAGATACCTGTCGAGACGAGGGTTACCCATGGATTATGGAATGGCAAACCAGTAATTTTTGGTGTTACAAAGGACATCTCAAAAATAAAGCTATCAGAAGAAAAGTTTTCTAAAGTATTTTATCTCAATCCTTCGGCTTGTGGATTAAGCGATTTAGTTACCGGAGAATATATTGAGGTGAAGGATCAGTTTTGCAAGCTACTTGGGTTCGACAAAAATGAAGTAATAGGTAAAACAGCTATTGATTTGGGTATTGTATCCCAGGAAGCCGTTAATGAAGTATTGCTTCATGCTCAAAGAAATGGAAGTTTATCTAATATAAGAGCTAATTTAAAAACCAAAAACGGGGATATTAAACATGTGCTTCTGTCGGCAGATAATATTTATGTACAAGATGAAAAATACAGATATACTATTGTTCACGACATCACAGAGCTCGTTTGGGCGGAAGAAACCTTGCGCGAAAGTGAAGAACGCTTTAAGTCCCTTCACAATGCATCATTCGGCGGTATAGCGATACATGACGAAGGTGTTATTTTAGAGTGTAATCTCGGATTATCTGAAATGACTGGTTATTCAAAGGACGAACTTATTGGAATGGATGGTTTATTGCTCATCGCGGAAAAATCAAGAAGCTATGTAATGAGCAATATTCAATCAGGCCACGAGAAATCGTATGAGGCATTTGGATTGCGTAAAAACGGTGATGAATTTCCAATGCAACTTGAAGCCCGGAATGTACATTACAAGGGGAAACAGGTAAGAACTGTAGAGTTCAGGGACATCACTGATCTTAAGCTGGCAGAAAAAGCACTACGAGAAAGCGAGAAAAAATTCAAAAGCATTTTTGAGAATAAAGGTACTGCGACCGGCCTTTATGGCGATGATGGGGTTATTCTGGACTGCAATAATCAATTCGTTGAGATGAGTGGATTTGAGAAGGATGATATCATTGGCAAAGCAAAATGGTCGGATTTTGTTTTGAAGGAGGATTTGGAACGATTGCAGAACTATAATGCTGCGCGAACTAATAAGGATAATCCGCCTCCTGCGCACTACGAGTGTAGTATAAAAAATAAGCAAGGAGATATTCTTAATGTTATTGTAAATATCTCATTGATGGGAAGTGTTCGGATAGTTACGTTAACCGACATAAGCGAGCTAAAAAAGATCGAATATGCATTGAAGGAATCAGAAATAAAGTATAGGAAATATGTTGAAAATGCCCCGCTTGGAATTTTTGTGGTTGATGGCAATGGCAAATATATTGAAGTAAATCAGGAAGCTTGTAAATTATTGGGGTATACGAAGGATGAACTATTGCAACTATCAATACCTGATGTTGCTATCGCCGAAGCAGGTTTAAGTAACTTCAACAAGCTTACAGAAGGAGGAGAACTCCATTATGAGTCTGGTTTGAGGAGAAAGGATGGCTCAATAGTATATGTCAGATTAGACGCAGTTGCTATTGGTAATGATCAGTTTATGGGTTTTTGCGCTAATATAGAAGAACGAATACAATATGAAATTGATTTATTAGAATCTAAAGAAAAAGCTGAGGAAAGCGAGGAGAAATATCGTTTATTACACGAAAACTCGGGTCTTGGAATTGGTTATTATAGCCCCGAGGGAATTGTCTTATCATTCAACTCAACAGCGTCAAAATACATGAATGGTGTTCCAGCAGATTTTGAAGGTAAATCTGTCTTCGAGTTATATCCAAAACAAGATGCTGAATTATATTATGAAAGGTTACAAAAGTCGAAAAATTCAGATGAGGTTATTTTTTATGAAGACTTTATTCAGCTGCCCAACCAAGAAATGTGGTTTTTAAGTACCTATACCAAGATTGTCAACTCGAAAAATGAGGTTTTAGGTATTCAGATTATTTCGCAAAATATTAGTGAACAAAAACAATCTGAGTTAGAGATTAAAAAATTGAATGAAGAGCTTGAAAATCGAGTTCTTGATCGCACTCAACAATTAGAAACAATCAATAAGGAGTTAGAGGCATTTACCTACTCAGTATCTCATGATTTAAAAGCCCCTTTAAGAGCTATTATTGGATTTTCCCAAATGCTAGCTGAGGATTATTCAGGCCTATTAGACAGTGAAGGTAAGAGGTATATAAGCGTTATAAAGAATAACGCCAATAATATGGCTAATTTGATCAGGGATTTGCTGGATCTTTCACGCACCGGGAGAATTCAAATCAGAAGGAAGCGGGTTGATCTGGCGTCGATATGTAAAAGAATCACAGGTGAATTATTAGATGGTTTAAATGATAGAGAGATTAGTTTCAAGATTGGCAGCTTACAGGTTGTTAATGCCGACGAAACACTCATTTATCAGTTATTATTGAATCTACTCTCAAATGCAGTTAAATTCACGTCTCAGAATGGAAAAACCGAAATTGAAATTGGTAGTTTCTCTCAGGAGGAGAGAACGGTTTTTTATGTAAAAGACAACGGTATTGGTTTTGACATGAGATATGCCGACAAAGTTTTTGAAGTGTTTCAGCGTCTACACGATAATGAAGAATTCAGTGGTACAGGTATTGGTTTATCGATTGTGCAACGTATCATTGCAAAGCACAATGGAAAAATTTGGGTGGAATCGGAAAAAGGAAAAGGGACTACCTTCTTTTTTACTTTAGGATAACAATTGGCAATTAGGCCAAAATCGGGAGCCTTTATGCAAATTTTGTATAGATAATCTTTGTCTTATATTCATATCTTGAAGGATTATGAAAAATCTAATACTTTTCTTTTTTGCAATTACTTTATTCACGTTTTGTTCTACTCAAAAAAAGCCCAATGTAATAATCATTTATACAGATGATCAGGGTACACTTGATGCTAAGTGTTACGGTGCTGAGGATCTCTATACTCCTAATATTGACAAGCTTGCGGAAAGTGGTGTTTTGTTTACCCAGGCTTATGCCCAAACCGTTTGTTGTCCAAGCAGGGCAGCTCTACTCACGGGCCGACACCCTCAAAGGTCGGGCATAAACAATTGGACTCAGAATGATGCTCATGCAAAGAAAAAGGGAGTAAATATGCCTTTGGAGGAAATTACTATTGCTGAGGTTTTAAGAGACGATGGCTATGCGACCGGACTATTTGGTAAATGGCATCTTGGTGGGGCGATAGAAAATGGTCCTCTTGAGCAGGGCTTTGATGAGTTTTTTGGTTTCAGGGGAGGTTTTATTGATAATTACACCCATTATTTCCTTCATGGGATGGGTTTTCATGATCTTTGGGACAATAAGGAAGAGATCTTTGAGCGAGATAAATACTTCCCGGCCTTGATGACAGCAAAGGCTATTGAGTTCATCGAAAAGCACAAAGATGGTCCTTTCTTCATGTATGCTGCTTTCAATCTCCCACATTATCCAGAGCAGGCAGACTCTCTTTTCCTGCACTCATATGATCATTTAGATGAGCCTCGCAGATCATATGCCCAGGTAGTTACAGCTGTTGATGGGAGAATAGGAAAGATAATTGACAAGCTTCAAGAGCTTGATATTTATGAGAATACAGCGATATTCTACATGAGTGACAATGGTCATTCAACAGAGGAAACAATGATTAGGTTTGATAATCATAAAAGTGGAATTCCAAAAGGCACGAACTATTGTGCCAGCGGTGGAGGAGGTTATACCGGTAAATGGAGAGGCGCAAAAGGTAGTTTTCTTGAAGGCGGCATCAGGGTTCCGGCGATAGTATCTTATCCCGACATGATCAGGGGGGGACAAACACGGGATCAGATAGTATCAGGATTAGATATTTTACCAACCATATGTGAGATTACCGGAACAGATTTGCCTGAATGTGAGCTTGATGGCTACAGTATAGTGCCAATTTTGGAATCTGCAAAAGCATTTTCCCAGCATGAAATTCTTTATTTCCAATGGGAAGATCAATGGTCGGTTAGAGAGGGAAGGTGGAAATTGATCGTCAAAGGTATAGATACTACAGGGAAATTCTCTAACCATCCTGAGAAGGAGGAGGTGATGGAATCTCCTTATCTTGCCGATTTAGAAGCAGAAAACCCGGAAGATGTGAATTATGCCAAAGAACACCCCGAAATTGTTGAGAGGCTCACTAAACTTCATGAGGAGTGGGCTTTAGACGTTTTTGCAAAGAATAATCAGTCGATAAGCAATTGAATGATGAGGATGTCTGTGATATGCATGGCCAGTCGGATGATGGTCGTACCTTCAGGGCTTGTGAGGTACAATCCTGGGTGCTCGAAGCCGGGCTTAAGAAGAGTGAATACACACCTAGAGGCAAGAAAGAATATACTAGATCGCTAACTTTGGGATTGCTTCGCTCGAATTTCTTATCTACATGATCCTTATCTTAATTCTTCTGCTCAAAAGTATCAGGTAAAGTATTTCAGATAAAATCTTAATCAAGGAAATGGTTTTATCTCTCAACTGATTGCTGGTAAGGAATATAAAATTCATTTAATATTTATAAATGATTGGGCAAAAAATCGTAAATTGAAAAATCAAGAAGCTTAATAAAAGAACTCGCTTTTTGAAAGCGCGGTGTTCCGGGATGCCAATAGTCTGATACACTTAACACTAGAAAGATTCAGTTAACACAAATAACTTTTCATTAAAATATTTAACTAATAAAAAATCAATCAATTATGAAAGCAAAAGTTAAATTTTTGAGTCATGC
>CAYUNU010000209.1:0-3282 GCA_964446195.1 uncultured Porphyromonadaceae bacterium
TATTGTTAGGCTAATGGATAGTGGTGAAGAATATGTCCTTTTCCGCACAGGTAGTATAAATGAGGATTCTTATTCATATTCCGATGGCCAGGTATGCTGGGCTCAACAGATCTCTGATCCGAGATGGGATTTGCGTTCATATTCTGATATTTTCCTGTATGACATTGAATTGGGCAAGAAGAAGAGACTAACAAAAATGCAACGTTTTCTCTACCCTGTAATTAATTCAGAAGGTACTGAGATTGCATGTATTGAGGAGGGGGTAGATGCCTCCAGCCATCTTGTTATAATTGATATGGATGGCAATGTTGTTGATAAAAGATCTGTACCTCAAGGTAAATCCATAAGACAAGCCGTATGGTCTGAGGATAATAAAACTATATATACTCTATTGAGTTGGCGAGGAGGTAAACAACTCGCAAACTGGGATCTTGGAAGTGGTGAGCTCGAAATTTTATATGATTTTGCTTATAAAGAGATTAATCAGCTAGCAAGAATAGACCATATTCTGTTATTCACAGCTCCAATCGCTACTAATCAGGGCTTGTATGGATATGACCTGAAAAATGGATCTATAATACAGATACTGGCTAGAGAGGGTGGGGTGGGCTATCCCACGGTACAGGATAATAATTTGGAAATTTCTATTTTCACAACTGCCGGTTATCGGCCTGCCAGACTGGAGTTAGACCAGGCCAGATGGCTTGTTGTTAGTGAGGTTGAAGATCTAAGTGAGCCTTTTCTGGAAAAGATAGAGAGGACGGGAAAGGAAAATCCAATAATTTATGATTATCAGGATACATCAGGAATAGTAAGTACTGAATATAAGAAGTTTGATCATCTGTTTAATTTTCATTCCTGGGCTCCGGTATTTTTGGATATTGATAATACGATGATCTACCCGGGTGCTATGATCATGTCGCAGAATGATTTGAATAGTATGGAAACGACATTTGGTATAAAGCATAATAAGCAGCACAAGGGGCTTGATTATCTTGCTGATTTCAAGTATACCGGGTTGTATCCTGAGATAGGTGTAAGTATTAATGGGGGTAGGCGGCTTGCCGACACCTTGTTGCTTAATCGGGATACCTTAACTAATGTTCAGTACAATGATGTTGCTAGCAGTGTCAGCATTGAAGTCCCTTTATTTTTTTCAAAAGGAGCATATTACCAGCGTCTTCAGCCATATTTCATGCTCTCCCATCACAGATCATTTGACGGCAGTAGTTTGGATTATCCGGTGGGTAGTAATAATAGCTTTGATCTTTCATATGCCACTGCGACCCTTGGCTTATCCAGTCAGGTTCTCAGGAGAATGAGTTACAGGGATCTTTTCCCTCGCTGGGGTTTTATTGCTGGTGTTCAGGCGCAGTTAGGAATATCTAATCCAGAAGTCCAAGCATCACAGAGATATTCTACTTATATAAGGCTTTACTTGCCCGGGCTTTTTAAGAACCACAGTTTGAGGACTTATGCAGGGTATGTAAATCAGGATAAATTAGGATTTTCACAATTGCCTCTTGTTTCATTGCCGAGAGGTCATTACGTGCCAAGCAATTATAATTATACTTCCTATAAGGTCGATTACTCATTCCCAATAGCTTATCCTGATGTGGCTATTCCCTCGATACTCTATATCACCAGGTTAAAGGCGAATGTTTTTACTGATGGGGCTTATTCAAGTGTTATAGAGGATGATTGGACATTAAAAACTGGCATAGACCTAAGCTCAAATTTCTATTTCCTGAGAATAAATGCCGAATTTGAGGCTGGTATAAGGATAATTTATGACCCGCTTAAGAGCGAGTGGGATTTTGAGTTTCTGTACAGCTTTGATATCAATTAAATCATTTAGCTCCTGTATAGATCGAGGCAAGTTATTTCGGGCCATATTCCAACTCGGCCTGGGAAAGCGAGATAGCCTAGTCCCCTGTTAACATAAAGGTATTGATGATCCTGCTGGTACAGTCCTGCCCATTGCTTGTACTTAAGCTGAACCGGGCTTATCTTAAAATTACCTATTTCAATTCCCATCTGAAACCCGTGAGTATGGCCAGAGAGAGTAAGGTCGGGTCTTTTATCAGGAATTATTTTTTGTTCCCAGTGATCAGGATCATGAGAGAGCAGGAGAGTGAATTCATTATTTCCCACATTTTCCAATGCTTTTTCTAAATTTCCAAATTGCGGAAATGGCGGTCTGCCCCAGTTTTCAACTCCTGCAATGACAATACTCTCTCCATTTCTTTCGATTCTCTGGTTTTCATTAAGAAGAACTTTAAAGCCCATTTCTTTCTCTTGCCTGATGATATCCAGGAGATTTCTTTTTTTCGATTGTGGGGTAGGCCACTCAGAATAATTCCCATAGTCGTGGTTACCAAGAACGGCAAATTTTCCTATTCCTGCTTTTAACTTTTTCCAAACAGGAACCCAGCCACTCATCTCATGGGCGAAATTATTTACCATATCGCCGGTGAACATTATAAGATCAGGATTAAGGTCGTTGATACGATCAACGACCACATCTATCTTGTCCTTATGAGCGCTCAAGCTTCCCAGATGGGCATCGCTTAGTTGGACTACCCTCAGGCCATTAAAAGCTTTGGGCAAGTTTGGGAAATATATTTTTTTGCTATGAATGGTGAAATTGAATCTACCCCAGCCAATGCCGTGGATTATTCCAACGAAGGGTATGACACTTGCCAATACACCCACTTTTCTTAAAAACTCTCTTCTGGATTCACTTACCGGGGCTTTAGTTTCTCCCTGCTTTTTCCTGGTAAATATTTTCCTGATCAGAGCCAGGCTATCTGCTAATAGTTCAAATAATGCATAAAATATTTTGAAAGTAAATTGTACAACGAATACAGCATTGTACTTCATTATTTGTTTGGCTAAATTCTCCTGATCACCTCCTTGTTGATAGCGGATCACGAATGCTACTATGCCGACAATCATACCTAATGAGAAAATCCACCATAACCAAAAAAACATCGATTTGAGATTTGGCTTACCACACTTCAGTACCTTGCGAAGACCTTTGTAGGTGTATAGATCCAGCAGGAGTATGATTGGAATGACAATCAGAATGAAACTAAATGAACGCATATTTTTTTAAAAGTACCTGTATTATTTTTGCAAAAAACTGCGCAAAGGTAATGTAATTAATTGGTTTTAAATTCGTTCGAGTGAATTATCCGGGATCCAGGCTTTGTTGCCATCTGCCAGTTCGATTTCCAGCCAGCCATTCAGCTGGTCTATTATCCACACTTTCACTCCTTC
>CAYUNU010000209.1:3382-6691 GCA_964446195.1 uncultured Porphyromonadaceae bacterium
TCAACATTTTTGCTAGCCAAAAACATTTCAATAAATTCTCTGTTGAGATTAGCCTGATCAAGATTTAGCTTGTCGCCAAGATAACCCCAGGTAGCTTTTAGTATTTCATTCAGAAATCTTTCTTTGTCATTGTTTTTTAAGCACTTACCTGCTTGCTTTAATCTTACCTGGCTCTGGCGACCGGCTTTACGTATTCTCATTCCTACTGTGTCGGATTTTGTTTTCTGCCATTGTCTTAGAATAAGATAAGAGAAGAGTGTCAGGACAGCAATTAGCAGGTATAATAAATAAAAGCTCATCTTTCCCATCATTGAATCCTGCTCTTTATTCAAGTCGGTATTTCCAGTATTGATGAATCTGATATCTGCTCCCAGATATCTTACATCTTCTTTGCTTGGTCCGGAAATTACCGTACCGGTTTCTACTTCTTCACCTTTTTCTACGTTCAGATTAAAGGAGTTACTCTTGAGAGTATTATATTTTGCAGCAGTTGGATCGAAATAGACGAATTGGACAGCAGGGATATCAAAATTGCCGGCAAATCTTGGTATAAGAAGGTATTCCATTGTACGGCTCCCTGTTATTCCCTTATCTCCTACAGTGATATTATCACTTACTTTAGGGTCATAGGATTCAAAATCCACGGGGAAATGTATGTCTAATGGATCAATAAGTTTAAAGTTCCCTTTTCCGTTTATCCTGATTTTTAGATTTACTGCTTCATTTGTTTTTACACTGTTCTTATCTAAGTTGGCTGTCATTGTAAAAGATCCTACCGCACCGGTAAAGCCTTCGGGTGGGTTGGACGGTAATGGTTTGACATTAACCTTTAGCTCTGGGCTTACGAGGGCTTTTCGTATAGTTTGAGCAGACCCAAAGAAATCATCAAATATGCTTCTGCTTTGGCTTCTTTGGTTAACAAAGCACTCAAGCTCAAATGGTTCAATAGTTATTTCTCCAGTTTGCTGGGGGACAAGAATACTTTTCTTGATAATGCCAACATTGTATATAGCGCCGTTATAGTTTTCACGAACAAGATTGATTTGTTCCGGCACTTTAATTTCCTGCGACCAAAAACCGCTGTACGAAGGGATTTTTATATCCCCAAACCTCGCCAGGTTAACTCTGGTATAAACTTTAATTGTAGCGAGTATTTGTTCCCCTTTATAAATATTATTTCTGTCCAATACAATTCTTACAAAGAGATCATTATCGTTTATATCTGAGGGAGCTGCTTGGTTCCCCTGGGATGTACTTGATCTTGTTTGTTGTGACTGTTGTTTTGTGGATGCTTTTACTACCTCAATATTTAATGTATTGGATTCGTATTTTTTACCATCTACAGTAACATTGGCTTTTGGGATTGTAAATGTTCCAACTTTATTTGTCTGAACGGTATAATTATATACGTAAGATGATGATTGTGATACCTTTCCGTTGATTATTTGGGTACTCATGTTGGTTGACAACATTGGGCCTGAGAAAACAAAATTATCCAGTCGTGGACCGTTGAATTGAGATCCTTTTCCATTAACTGTATAACTAAGTCGAAAATATTCACCTGCTTCAACCACTTTTGGTGCAGAAGCGGTAATCCGGATATCATTATCTTGAGCTACAGAGCTATGCACTGCAAACAGAGATAGGCTAAAAATCAATATCCGGTAAATAAATATTCTCATTTTTTTATTTAGTTTTCATTAACAAGTGTTTCGACTTACCAATCTTTAAGTACTCTTACTCTCTGGGCCTTTGCCTTTTCTTTTTTTACTTTATCCTGAACCTTTTTTTCATCATTGGCAAGTGCTTCTAAGAGGCGTTGAGCATCTTCCTTAGATATTTTTCCATCCTGAGGCTGTTGTTGCTGTTGCTGCTGTTGATCCTCTTTATTTTGATCTTTTTGATCTTGCTGGTCTTTTTGCTCCTGATTTTGTTGTTCCTGGTTTTGTTGTTCTTGATCTTGTTGATCCTGATTTTGTTGTTCGTTCTTATCCTGATCTTGATTTTTATCCTGATCTTGATTCTGGTCCTGGTTCTCTTGCTCCTGTTCCTGTTGTTGTTTTTGCAGGTTTTGAGCATAGGCCAGGTTATATTTTGTATCCATATCGTTTGGGGTATTTCGAAGGGCATTTTTATATGCTTCGATTGCCTCCTCCAGCTGTCCTGCTTGCAAGAGTGAGTTACCCATATTATGGAAAGCCTGTGCTTTGGTATTTTTATCTACATTATTATTTATTACGCTGTTAAATTGTTCACTTGCATCTTCAAATTTTTCTTGTCTGTAAAGAGCGTCACCTAAATTAAATGATCCCGGCACCGAATTACCTTCTATTTCCACAGCTTTTCTATACGATACTTCTGAATCATTATACTTTTCTGATTTAAAATGACGATTACCCTCGCGTATTTCTTTCTTTTCCTGTTGTGCAAGGACTGGTATGCTACTTAAAGCCAGAATGCATAATATCAGATACTTATAGCTTTTCATGTTGTATTACTGTCGATCAAAAATTCGTAATTTTCTTAGCCATCTATTTTTGCGCTCTAAAATAATTAACTCTACAATCAATAAAAAAATTGCGATGAATATTGGATATTGAAATTGCTCCTCATATTCTGAGTAAACTCTGGATTCGATATCCTGTTTATCCATTTTATTAATTTCATCAAAAAGAGTTTTTAAGCCGGCATTGGCTGTGTTTGCTCTAATATATATACCGTTTCCGGCAGCTGCGACCTCCCTCAGGAGATTTTCATTTAGTTTAGATACAATAACCTTGCCTTCGTGATCTTTTCTATAATCTTTTTGTCCATATTGATTATATACAGGTATTGGAGCCCCCTTAGCCAATCCCATTCCTATGGTATGAACGATAATATCTTTTTCGGCTGCAGCGGTAGCTGCTTCGATTGCTCCTTCTTCGTGGTTTTCACCATCAGTAATAATAATTATTGCTTTGCTTTTATCTGCTTCTGGGGTAAAAGATCGAGCTGCGAGCTCAATAGCAGCACCAATTGACGTTCCCTGGCGAGGCACAATCTGGGTATTTACTGATGAGAGGAAGAGTTTAGCCGCTCCAAAGTCGGTGGTCATAGGCAGCTGGATATAGGCATCACCTGCAAAAACCACCAGGCCAATTTTATCATTATCCAGATCATCAACAAGTTTAGAGATTGCTCTTTTTGCATTTTCAAGTCTGCTGGGTTGGATGTCTTCTGCCAGCATAGAGTTAGAAACATCCAAACCTATCATTATCTCAACGCCTTTTCTTTTTACCTCCGTTAGTTTTGATCCAAACTGTGGTCTTG
>CAYUNU010000210.1:0-6679 GCA_964446195.1 uncultured Porphyromonadaceae bacterium
TGCTTTCGGAACTGTCAAATTAGAAATCTACATATAATAAATTGCTAATCTTCAATAGATTCGTTTTTATATTCCTCTTATAATTCCCATAAAAACTTTCAACTATCAGTTTAAAGCAAAAAATGGTCAGATTAGCCGGCAAAGGAAAGTTATGAGGGTAAAAAAAGTTGACTACAACCATCACGCGACAATATATTACCCCCAACAAATATTATTATAGAAATGGTTTGGTAGGGTACAAGTACAAGGATAGTTAAACGCCTGTATGTTCATTCAATGCTGTTGGCAGTAATTAAAATTTACTGTCTGGTCTGATAAATGGTTCTCGTAGGAATCTATTTACTGTCTCATTGAATAATTCGTGTTGATTTACTGGTGCAAAATGAGTCCCTGCTGGAATTATCCACAATTGCGATTTAGGTATATTTTGATATATCAATACACTATGTTCCTCTCTTATCATATCCTTGTCCCCAGCAATAATTAAAACAGGTGATTTTATACTTTGTAAATCAGTCAGGGCAATATTAGGCTGGTCATCCATTAATGCCATCCTCTGGTAAACAATCTTCCAATCTTCAGATGCATCATTATTACGCATCATTTGGACTGCCTCTTGTCTGCTTGTTTTTATCCACTCGATTACCCAAGGATACAAGGCAGTCGAATCGTGCCATAAGTTAGCACCCATAGCGATAATCTTTTTTGTTCTATCAGGATAATTCATTCCCATGAGCAATCCAATGATACCCCCATCGCTCCATCCAATTACATCGCACGAATCGATTCCTAAATTATCTAATAGCAGAATCAAATCATTGGTAATCTGCTCAAAAGTTAGCGAATCTGTATTTAGTTCAGATTTACCTCTTCCTCTACAGTCGGGAATAATTACCTTATATTTATCAGAGAAGTATTCAATTTGATACCCCATATTTTTTATAGTTCCGCCATTGCCATGTATCAGTATTAATGGTGTCCCTTCGCCATATGTCTCATAATATAAGTTAATTCCATTCACCTTCAAATATTTTCCAACTTTTGAATTGTCTCCATATTGAATCTCAAAATCAAGGTCTAATTGGTGCTGCGCAATCGAGTGTTTAGGAATCAGGATGGTTAATCCAAAAATTAATCCGATTAAAATTTCTGTCTTCATGTTACTTATGTTGATGGGTAGAGTGATTCAACTCGAAATATACCAATTAAAGGTACATAATTTTGAGCAAATAGAGTTAAGGTGCACTATATGAGGTTGTTTCTTAGACTGAGATATTAGAAACCGTACTTTGAAAAAGGAATCATTCCTAAGAAGAAGAAAATTTACTTTTAAGGTCACGAACATTTTGAAGCAATTTTGGAGTCGAACCCCAGTTCCAAACAGGAATACTAAATTATTGAATTATGGTTAATGCATTGATAATGACCAAATAGGGAATTCCCTGTATGCAGTATTGAGTTCAACTACTGTTGGAGCTACAAATAATGTTTGAATATCAATTAGTTACAAATATTTTGGACTGATTTTGCACTAAAAAAGTCCCAATGAATTGGCATTGGGACTTTTTCTTTCACTAAAGAATTATCTTAATCATGTGACTCCACATGCCAAGCCTGTTCAATCGTAAAGAGACTTGCTTTTATTTCTGTTGTCCAGTTCTTTACTTTGTCTGCCAATCCCGTTTTCATAATCTTTTCCATGTGTTCACTTTTCATGAAATCGGTAAATTTTTCTCTACTCTCCCACATGGAAAACCCGGTAATCGGACCTTCCTTTTTTTCAGGCTTCAATGACATGCTCATTAGCGCACCGTCCTGCTCTTTTATCATAGCAGAAGTTTCCATCAGGATATTTAATACGTCATCAACATGTTCACTTTTCGGATAATAATTCTCAGTTATTACAATTGGATTTGTTTTCATTTTATTCAACTTTAAATATTAATACTTCTTTTTATTATGTTTTCGTAGCAAATATAATAATATATATCGATAACATAATAAAAGATGATTATTTATTTCATTATTGAAGTAAAATATCTAATTTTACCGCATGAAATCTTCTCTGGAAATCTTAAAAGAAATATTACACTGGCTTGAAGAATATCAGAACGAGAACCATACTGATAACTACAGTCTGGAATCTTTCATCATTTGGCTGAATTCACGATTGTTTTCTGACGGTAAGGCTGAAAAATCCCAGCATAGTCCAGATCCGATAGATTTGGAATTATCCTTCTCGCTGGTTATGCAGAACAGATATTATAGAGCTTATTCAAAAAAAGTTTTGGGAGAGTCGGAGTTATCATCTCCCGATGGTTTTAGTTTTCTTTATCATCTCAGTTTCACAAACAGTTTTAGGAAAATGGAATTGATAAAAATGCATCACCTTGAACCACCATCAGGAATCGAGGTTTTGAAAAGACTGTTAAATAAAGG
Organism: uncultured Porphyromonadaceae bacterium; assembly: GCA_964446195.1. Classification (GTDB taxonomy): domain Bacteria; phylum Bacteroidota; class Bacteroidia; order Bacteroidales; family UBA12481; genus JAUVKA01. Next base: position 2,440 of record CAYUNU010000210.1, read on the forward strand.
ACTTATCGAAGAATTTGATGATGCAGATGACAAACGTGCAAAGAGGATTAGAATTACTGAAAAGGGCAAGAAAGAACTTCATAATGTTATGCCAAAGATGTCTGAAGTTTTTCATTTAATGACTGGTGAATTGTCGTTAAATGAGAAGCTGCATCTTCTGGCATTCTTACAGCGGATGAACGATTTTCACACCAGCAGGAGTCATTAATATTAGTCATTGATAGAAGTATTTCTGGTATCACCTACTGTTGGGACTCGAACCCGCATCCCCAACCTATTGAGTTCAACTACTGCTTAAAGGTGGACTTTTTTGCACAGGGTCAAAAAACAAAAAACCCTGTAAAGTCAATATTTACAGGGCTTTGCATTAATATGCACTATTGAAAAGTGGAGCTGGCGGGGATCGAACCCGCGTCCAAACAAGGCGACCATATGCTTTCTACATGCTTATCCTGCCTTGATTGTCGGGAGTGACCAGGTGGCAGACATCCGAACCACTCCTTATCTCCTGTTATTTCACCGTCAGGCCGGAGAAACCATCGGGCAATCCCTGAATTGCGTGCGCTTCCTTGTCGGGTTGGTACAGGGCATCACCGCCCGGGAGACGTCTTGTCCCGATACCTGGTACCGGAATTAAGCTTAACCTACTGTTATTCGGTTACGCTGCGAGAGCGTAGTTATTATCGCCAATTGAAAGTTTGTAACACGTGATTTAAGAGATGCATTACAACTCTCTGCATGCTTACATACCACCGCGACTTGCTGTCAAAACCAGGTCAGCCCCGTTAACGACAAACGACGAACGACGAATGGTAGTAGAAAGTTGAAAATCAAAGAACACTTGTAAAGAGAAAAAGACAAAGGACAAAAGACGAAAGACTAAAGGTTTATAGATTTAAAGATTGCCTTCGGCGAACTCATCGCTCACCCCTGTCCGCCGAAGTCCGTCGCAGACGGACGAAGGAGGAGTTCATCGCTCCATCCTCATTTAGCCAGATATTTTTTTTTCACTAATCATGGACATTCTTCTTAAAAGGCCGTCATTAATAAAAAATGACAAACCCAATCAAAAACCTGACAGGAAATGTTCTCAGATTTATACGCAATTATTAAAAGTGTTAAGAAAATAAAGGGGATTATTCTGCTTAATATGGCAGGCTTAACCCTTGGACTCGTATCCGTGTTTTTTATCTCCGTATGGGTAACAAATGAATTGAGTTATGATAAATGGCCAGAAAACTCTGATCGTATATACAGGCTGGAGGCCAAAATGGATTTTACCGGTGAGCCATTTGTCTGGGCAAACACGCCCTATCCTGTAATCGAAGCCATGCTGAATGATTTTCCTGAGGTGGAGGAAGGGATTTGTATCAATGGAGGGTATCGTCAGACAATTGAGATTAATGGTGAACTATTCCAACCGGAGAACCTCTATTTTGTTCCCAGAAATTTCTTCTCCATATTCTCACTTAATCTTATTCTTGGGGATGCCAAAAGAGTTCTCTCCGACCCGCAATCAATTGTGATCTCAGAAAGTGTTGCGTATAAACTGTTTGGGGATAATGATCCTGTGGGACACGAGGTAATGCTGAATAATAAGGATTTGCTAACAATAAGAGGTGTAGTTGAAGATACTCCGGACAATTCGCATATCTCTTTTGATTATCTGGTATCATTCGACGTTTTAGAAAGGGATATGGCAAATGAGGGAGGCTGGGGGCAATTCAACTACTATAACTATATAATGCTCAGGGAAAATACTGATCCGGAGCAATTTAACAGTAAGCTTTCGGGCTATCTAAGCTCAAAGAGAGAAGGCAGTAAGGGTCAGATATTTATTAACCCGCTGGAGAGGATATACCTTTATCGGGACCCCGGTTTTGAGTCTTTTACCTATCCTGGAGAGAGTCGGGGACCTATTGCCAGGGTGCTACTGTTTAGCATAATTGGCCTGGTGGTTTTGATTATTGCTTTGATAAACTTTATCAATCTCTCAACTGCATTTTCAACTCAGAGAGCCAAAGAGATAGGAGTAAGGAAGGTAAATGGAGCTTCAAGAGGAAAATTGATGACACAACTTTTTGGTGAGTCGTTTATGCAGACAATTATTTCAGTTATTTCAGCTCTTATTATTACCGTGCTACTTATGCCATTCTTTGATAAACTGAGTGGAAAAGATATCGGGATTGAATCTCTCTTTACTTCAAGGAGCATAGGTATATACCTGCTGATAACTCTGATTGCCGGTTCAGTGGCCGGGATCTATCCTGCAGTGGTATTATCAGCTTTTAAACCTGTAAGAGTGCTGCGATCCAATCCTTCAGACTCTTCACAGGGAGGGAGGCTAAGAAAAGTACTTGTAATAATGCAGTTCTCACTCTCAATAATATTTATTTTCTGTATAGTGGTAATGAGCAGACAGATAAGGTATATGCAGGAGAAAGACCTTGGTTTCGACAGAGACAGAGTTGTGGTTTACTCGCCAAGGGCAGGCGTGGAGAAGATGAGGGTTATTTCAGATGAAATCAGTAAGGTGCCGGGAGTGTCAATGGTATCTTTAGGATCCAGTGTTCCCATTAATATGGGCAACTGGAGTACCTATAATGAATGGGATGGCAACCTGACCGGAAAGTCCCTTAAATTTCACAGGATGCAGGTTGATGATAACTATTTCGATCTGCTTGGATTTACTCTGGCAGAGGGGAGGAAACTCAGGGAAGGTGCTTCCAGGGATGAGGTAATAATAAATGAAGCGGCCGTACGTAAAATGGAGATAACAGATCCTCTTGGAAAACGGATTATGGATTCAGGTAATCAACTTACATATACAATTGTTGGCATTGTTAAGGATTTTCATTTCAGGAAGATGACAGATGAGATAGCCCCGGTATTTATTTACAAAAGGGATTCATGGTATTCAGCCAAGATATTCGTTAAACTGTATGCCGGCTCTGACTTCCGGACTGTTAACGCGATTAATGATATTGTGGAAGAGAATGTTCCGGCTTATCCTCTCTCTTATCTTTTCCTTGATGAGGAGATAGAACGCTACTATAATGATGAGAACAGACTGAGTTCACTGATAAATATTGCAACCCTCCTGAGTTTAATTATTTCTGCAATAGGCCTTTTCAGTCTTACCATGTTCACTGTCAGGAAAAAATGGAAGGAGGTAGGTATACGAAAGATTCACGGTGCACCAACTGGAACACTTGTACTTCTCCTTAGCAAGGAGTATTGGTGGCTCACTCTTGCAGCATCAGTAATCGGGCTGCCGGTTGCTTACCTGATAATAAATAATTGGCTGGATACATATGCCTATCATGTTGGGATAAGTCCCGTATACTATTTTGTGGCAATAATATCTCTGATGGTAGTGACTACAGTCACGGTAAGCTATCATACCTTAAAGGCCTCACATCTCAATCCGGTTGAGACTCTGAAGGATGAGTAGGGGGGCACAAGGTTTCAACCGAGTAATGTGAGAATGCCGGAGGCATTTGAGGATTGGGAGCTCACGAGAGGCAGGGGATCGTGGCCTGTGGGAGGGAGTAACGTTTCAAGGTCACAAGGCCACAAGGCCTCAAGGACCTAAGATTGCCTTCGGCGAACTCGCTGAGGCAATTATTGAACCGCTCACCTCGTCCCCCCCTCAGTCCGCCGAAGCCTGAGCGTAGGCGGAAGTCTCCCCCTCTCAAATCCGGCGGGGGTGTTCCTCCTCCCTGCGGTCGGAGTCACCGTCCCGCAAGGTCCAGTCCTGCAAATAAGCGGTGTTATTTGCCTGTTGGCAAATGGTTCAAACAAAATGTCTGTTCCTAAAAGCAATTCCTGATCCGGATTTAAGATATTTTTCAAATTCAAGTGCCTTATACTTATCCGAGAAAGCTATATAGGTAATAAGTGATACAGGCTTTTTGTCTTTTGTAAAATGGACTTTGCCGGAATTATGCTCCTTAATTCTTCTACCAACATCAGTAGTATGGCCTGTATAGATTGAACCGTTTTGACATATCAGAATATAGACATACCAATAATCTTCCATAATTGATGATAATGATGCAGCAATTACAAATATATGCTTTTCATTATTCTTAGAGAGAAGTGGACTGTGTCCACCGTAGCCCGGAGAAGCTTTTACGAAAGTTGGATTATAATATAATAAAAAAGCCCCCCTTCGCGTAAAGCTTCGGAGGGCGGAGGTGGAGCTGGCGGGGATCGAACCCGCGTCCAAACAAGGCGA
>CAYUNU010000211.1:0-6667 GCA_964446195.1 uncultured Porphyromonadaceae bacterium
TCCATGTTCTCCGTGTTGTTATGGGGATACACGTACCGTGTGCCCATGTGCAGACGACCACCATCAAGAATACAGGCATGCGACTCAGAATCATAAACAATAACATCCTGTCGGCTGACCAGGGCATCTATAATTGATACCATACCCATGTAGCCATAATTTAGCAGGTAGGCCGCCTCTTTACCTTCAAAAGCTGCAAGCTGTTCTTCCAGTTCCTCATGCTGGCGGGTTTGACCCGACATAGCCCTGGCTCCCATAGGATAGCCAAGACCCCATTCTTTGGCAGCGTCAGCATCAGCTTTACGTACCTCAGGATGATTTGCCAAGCCAAGGTAGTTGTTTAGGCTCCAGGTTAATACTTCTTTGCCACGGAAATTCATCCGAGGGTTTATTTCGCCTTCTAGTTTTGGGAATACAAAATATCCATGAGCCTCCTTTTGGTATTGACCTAAAGGACCCATATTGCGCTTAATCTTTTCAAAAATATCCACGATCTTTCGCTTTTTTTGGTTTTTATTGAGTGCAAAATTACTATTTTTCATAACTTTTCGTTTATATGATATTCATGGAATTTATTATATCTTTGCGCAATGTTAAAAAAAGGGTCATATTCATCATTAATAGCTGTTATCCTGATAGTTCTGTTGAGCTCTTGTAGTGAGTATCAAAAAATCGTCAATAGTAGCGACTACGATCTTAAGTATGAAAAGGCTATGGCGTACTATGATGATGAGGATTATATCCGATCATCTGCTCTTTTGGAGGAATTACTGGCTGTGTATAAGGGGACGGAAACTGCTGAGGAGATTTATTACAGATATGCCTATACTTATTATTATCAGAAGGATTTCACCATGGCAGGTTATTATTTCAGCCAATTCGTGACCCAATTCCCATCATCAAAATATGCTGATGAGTGTGCTTTTATGAGAGCGTTTTGCTTTTATGAGGATTCCCCTTCTCCCGATCTTGATCAAACAAGCACATTGAGTGCTATCGATGAATTACAAATCTTCATTAACCGTCATCCTGTGAGTCCTCGTATCGAGGAGTGCAATAAGCTGATCGACGAGCTAAATGACAAACTTGTTCAAAAATCCTTTAATGGAGCTAAGCTGTACTTTGAACTTGGTGAGTATAAGGCCTCTATTACCGCTTTGAACAATAGCCTTTTAGAATTCCCTGATACACGTTTTAGAGAAGAATTACTTTTTATGATTCTTAAATCCAGCTATGAACTGGCAAGGAATTCAATACCATCCTTGATAAAGGAAAGATATGAAAAGACTACTGATGCTTATTATAAACTAATAGATGAGTTTCCCGAAACAGAATATTTGAAGGAAGCAGAGCGTTTATTTGAGGTATCAAAAAGAGCCTTGTAGATTATTACAGAATTTTTAGAATAACAATTATACAAATGGATTACAAAAAATCTAATGCTCCTGGGACAACAATAACCAGAGACTTAAGTGAAGTAGGGGAACCAACAGGCAACATATATGAGAGTATCGTTGTTGTGGCCAAAAGGGCTAACCAGATTGGAGCTGAATTAAAAACCGAACTGAATTCAAAATTGGAAGAATTTGCTTCATATTCAGATAATCTTGAAGAAGTTTTTGAGAACCGTGAGCAAATCGAGATTTCAAAGTTCTACGAGAGGCTGCCAAAGCCAACCTTGATAGCTATGGAAGAATTCCTCGAGGGGAATGTTTACTATCGTGGGCCGGATTCCATCGTAATGGAATAAAAACTCCTGCCCTATGCTTAAGGGAAAAAAAATTATACTGGGTCTTACAGGAAGTATTGCTGCCTACAAATCAGCTAGTCTGGCCAGGCTGCTGGTCAGAGAAGGTGCTGAGCTTAGAGTGGTAATGACTCCTTATAGCAAGGAATTTATTACACCTCTTACTCTTTCTACCCTTTCTGGTCATCCTGTCTATTGTGAATTTTTCGACAAGAAAGATGGAGAATGGAATTCGCATGTCGATCTTGGCATATGGGCTGATATCATGCTCATAGCCCCGGCTACGGCTAATACAATGGGCAAGATGGCGACAGGGATTGCTGATAACCTGTTGGTAACAACCTACCTGTCGGCCCGCTGTCCGGTTGTAATTGCTCCTGCCATGGATATGGATATGTTCAATCATCCTACTACAAAAAATAATATTAATATCCTTAAGGGGTTCGGGAATCATATTATAGAACCAGCTGTGGGCGAGCTCGCTAGCGGTCTGGAGGTTAAAGGTAGAATGGAAGAGCCGGAAAACATTCTTGCCTGGCTTAAGGATTTCTTCAAAAAAAAAAGCCGATTTCAAACTAAGAAAGTACTGATTACGGCGGGTCCCACCCTGGAACAGATTGACCCGGTGCGTTTTATTGGTAATTATTCGTCAGGGAAAATGGGAATTGCCTTAGCTAATGCCTTCCTTGCTGAGGGTGCAGAAGTACATCTTATTGCCGGCCCTATAGATACTCATACCCTTGACAAGCGAGTTAGGCTTACAAATATTGTATCGGCTATTGAAATGCATGAAGCTTGTGTGAAGCTTTTTCCCGATATGGATATAGCAATTATGAATGCAGCTGTATCAGATTTTCGACCTGCAGGTAGAGCGGAGTCGAAGATAAAAAGATCATCAGGAGGATTAAGTCTGGATCTTGTTCCTAATCCTGATATCGCCGCCGAGCTGGGGGGAATAAAAAAAGAAAAGCAATTACTTGTTGGTTTTGCCTTGGAAACTGACGAGGGCTTAGAGGAAGCTTATCAGAAAAAGGAAAGAAAGAACCTGGATATGATAGTTTTAAACAGCCTGAAAGATGCAGGATCGGGCTTTGGAGGTGATACTAACAGAATAAGCATAATCAGCCGGAACAATAAAGCGCAGAAATTTGAGTTAAAAACAAAGAAAGAGGTTGCCGAGGACATCATTGAGGCGATATTCAAAATATTTGAAGATTAAATTATGCTCAAAATAATTCCTATATTATTATTTCTTATTTCACTGCCATTGCAAGGCCAGGAACTTAGGTGCCAGATTAATGTCACTGCTTCCCAGGTTCAAGGATCGAATAAAACAGTTTATGATGCTATGAGGAAGAATTTATATGAGTTCGTCAATAATAAAAAGTGGACGGATCATATTTTTGATGAGGAAGAGAGGATCGATTGCAGTTTTATGTTCCGGATAACTGATCAAATTTCCACAGATGAATTCCGTGGAACACTCACTGTTCAAGCAAGACGGCCGGTATTTGGATCTGCCTATTCAACAACACTACTTAATCATCAGGATCAGGATATTCACTTTCGATTCGCTGAATTTGAAACTCTCGAGTTCAATGAAACAGCACATACTTCAAACCTTGTTTCGATTTTAGCCTTCTATATTAATATTATTCTGGGCTTGGATTATGATACCTTTTCCCTTGAGGGAGGAAGCCTTTTCTACGAAAGGGCAGAGCAAATCGTTAGTAACGCTGCTAATGCTCCCGAAACAGGATGGAAAGCATTTGAAAGCCAGAAAAACAGATATTGGCTGGTTGAGAATCTCCTCAACAGCAAGTACGAAGCTTTCCGAACCATGCTGTATAGCTATCACAGGCTGGGGTTGGATACTATGACAGAGAATCCTAATGATGGTCGGTCGGTTATTGCAGAGGCAATCACAGAATTGAGGAAGCCATACAGAGAGAATACACAGGCGATGATATGGCCAGTGTTCTTTACTTCTAAAGCCGACGAGATTGCAAATATTTTCTCAGAGGGATTCCCTGATGAAAAAGCACGTATTGTTCAAGTATTGAAGGAGATAAGCCCGGCCAATGCTTCCAAATGGGATAACATTAATAGTTCCGGAGATATTTAATACTACTTCTTTATATCTTTAAGGAGCAAATTCTAATTATTTAATATGCTCACTTCCTTGTCTATCCATAATTATGCATTGATCTCCTCGCTGGAGGTAAATTTCAACGAAGGTTTATCTGCTATCACCGGAGAAACCGGAGCCGGAAAATCTATCCTGATGGGTGCACTTGGATTGGTTTTGGGCACCAGGGCCGATTCAACAGTTCTCAGTGACAAAACTAAAAAGTGTGTGATTGAGGCAGGGTTTAAATTAAACGGACTAAATCTTGAAGATTTTTTTGCAGAGGAGGACCTTGACTTTGAGGAGATAAGCCTGGTGCGTAGAGAGCTTCTGCCCGGTGGTAAGTCGAGAGCCTTTGTGAATGATACCCCAGTTACTCTTCCTGTATTGAAAAAGCTGGGCGATAAATTAGTTAATATTCATGCCCAGCATCATAATCTAATGCTCCGTGAAGAGGGATTTCCTCTTGAAGTGGTGGATGCTTTCATGGGCCTGGAAAAATTAAAGAGTAATTATCTGGGTACATATAATTATTACAAGATTCTTCTTTCAAAGATCAAAAAGCTTGAAAATGACCTTCAGGCTGCTCAGAAAGAGCAGGACTACCTGGAGTTTCAATATAATCAATTGAGCGAAGCCGGTTTAATCTACGGAGAAGAGGATAAGCTGGTTGAGGAGCAGGAAATGCTCAGTCATGCTGAGGAAATCAGGATGGCCTTATCTATGGTTACCAGATCGATTTCTGAGGATGAGATAAATGTTATCCAGCTTCTTCGTAAATCTTCTCAGGAAATAAACAGCATTAAAAAGTATTATCCTGATCTTGACGAAACTACCAGAAGGATTGAATCTGTCCAGATTGAATTGAAAGACCTTGGTGAAGAGATAGAAAGGATGCTGGGTAGTATCGAGTGTGACCCTGGGAGGTTGAATATCCTCACGGAACGTCTTGATCTTATTTACTCACTGCAGAAAAAACATCAGGTGAATTCTATTCAGGAACTCATCGACCTTAGGGAAGATCTTTCTTCAAAGCTGGAAGCGATTACAACATCTGATATCGAACTTAACAAGCTAAACTCTGAGTTGGTCATTGTGTTGGATCAGCTAAACGGGATGGCAGAGGAATTGCGCAAGAACAGGCTCAAGGGTCTGGTCTCTCTTTCTGATTCTGTTGTTGATCATCTTAAGGACGTTGGCATGCCTAATGCCAGATTTGAGGTCAGGCATGCTGCTTTGGATGATTTTACGGAGGAGGGTAAGGATAAATTTTTATTTTTCTTCTCCGCCAATAAGAACCAGGACTTGGAATTGATTCAAAGAGTTGCATCAGGAGGCGAGATTAGCCGTCTGATGCTGAGTATAAAATCTTTAATCAGTGCATCATTGGATGTCCCAACACTGATATTCGACGAGATTGATGCAGGAGTATCCGGTGAAATTGCTGATAAGATGGGGAAGATGCTTCGACGAATTTCAAAACACCGCCAGGTAATAAATGTTACTCATCTGCCACAGGTAGCTGGCAGGGGAGATTATCACTATCAGGTTTATAAGTATGATGATGGGGCATCAACAAAAACAGATATAAGGCTGCTGGATAATGAGGGTAGGATTATGGAGATGGCGAAAATGCTAAGTGGAGAGCAGTTAACACAGGAAGCTCTTGGAAATGCTAAAGCGCTGCTACATAAATCTTAATCTTTTTTCAACCATTTAAGATTCAAATTGTTTCCTAATTAAGACATATCAAAATAAATCAAAACCTATTATGGCATATAATTTACTCAAAGGAAAGAAAGGTATTATTTTTGGAGCACTAAATGAAAACTCCATTGCCTGGAAAATTGCTGAGAGTGCACACGAAGAAGGTGCAGAGTTAGTACTGACAAATTCACCAACTGCTTTTCGTTTGGGCGAAATAAATAAGCTCGCTGAGAAAACCAATAGTCAAATGATTCCTTGTGATGCAACCAAGGTTGAAGATCTGGAAAACCTATTAGAGAAATCAATGGAGATTTTTGGTGGTGGGATAGATTTTATTTTACATTCAATTGGGATGTCACCTAATGTTAGGAAGAAGAAAAGTTATGATGATCTGAATTATACTTTTTTCTCCCAAACACTTGATATTTCGGCCATTTCGTTTCATAAACTACTCCAATCTGCCAAGAAGATGGATGCTATTAATGAGTATGGTTCTGTTGTAGCTCTGAGCTATATTGCTGGTCAAAGGACATTCTATGGATACAACGATATGGCTGAGGCAAAATCAGTCCTGGAAAGTATTGCAAGAAGCTTCGGCTATATTTACGGTCGTGAGAAAAAGGTGAGAGTAAATACTGTTTCTCAATCACCAACACAAACAACTGCTGGAAATGGTATAAAGGGGTTTGACGGTTTATACGACTACTCCGATCGTATGTCACCCTTAGGAAATGCTTCGGCTCAGGAATGTGCAGATTATTGTATAACTCTATTTTCTGATCTTACGAGGAAAGTTACTATGCAAAATCTTTTCCACGATGGCGGCTTTTCCGGAATGGGTATGAGCGCCAGGGTTATGGGCATCTATAACAGTTGTCTGGATAATCTGTTGCCCGACGAGTGGTAGCGGAATAGGGTCCGATGATTTCAGGCCCTATTCAACTTTTATCTATATAGAATCAAAAAGAGTATTGGCACTATAATTCCCGCAATTGTCCACAGTGCGCCACGGCGCTTGATACTGTGTTTTCCGGATTTGATGATAAACAAACCTGTTATTGAGATGATTATCCAGGCAACGCAAA
>CAYUNU010000212.1:0-6657 GCA_964446195.1 uncultured Porphyromonadaceae bacterium
CGGGCGTTTCCCTGGTACTCCGGGTGGTTTAAAAGCTGCCGAATATATTTTAAAAGAGTTTAAGGAGTATGGTTTGGATGTTAGTTCATCTGCCGGATTACAGGAAATGGAGATTACAACATCGGTTGCCTTAGGTGATTCTAACCGCTTGGGGTGGAAGGAGTTTGAGTTGGAACTTATGGATGACTATGTCCCACTCTCATTCACGAAAAATATAGAAGTAAGAGGCGAAATAGTATTCGTTGGGTTTGGCATACAAACAAGTAAGGGAGGAATAAACTGGGACGATTTTGAGGGTGCTGACCTTGAGGGGAAGATTGCTCTTATTCTGGAAGGTGGCCCAAAAGAGCCTGAATCCGGGGCTGATCCATTCGAGGGAATTCTTTCTCAGAGGAGTAAGATTCTGATGGCTCAGGATAGAGGAGCTATTTCAGTAGTATTTGTTGCTGGTCCGATTTTCGATGCTGCCGACCAGCTTTCTTTCACCAATATCAAAGAAGCGCCATCAGGGATACCTGCAATTAGGATTACCAGGAGTTTAGCCGATAGATTACTTGCTGGATCTGCCACCAATATTGAAAATCTCGAGAAAGCTTGTCAGGATAATAGTCAGAAAGCAATACCCTTAGACGAGACAATATTTTTAAAGACACATGTTATAGCTGAGAAGGTAAAGACTCATAATGTTATTGGAATTCTCCATGCGGCGCATGGACCTTTGTCTGATGAGTATATAGCAATAGGGGGGCATTATGATCATTTAGGGATGGGTGGCCCTGGAACAGGTACAAGGGTTCCAGATACAGTGGCTGTTCATTATGGTGCTGATGATAATGCTTCAGGAACAGCTGGTATTATTGAGTTGGCCGGTTATTTTGCAGCAAAGAAAGAGACTTTATCCCGATCAATGGTATTTGTTGCTTTTGCAGCGGAGGAGATGGGTTTGTTGGGATCAAAATATTTTGTTGAGAACACTCCGGTCGATTTGGATAAGATCAATGTGATGTTTAATCTTGATATGATTGGGCGCTTGAATGATGAGCATAGAGTTTCTATTGGTGGAACAGGTACAGCTTTAGAGTTTGACTCTCTTTTTGGACTTGTAGAGCACGATGGCCTTAATTTAAGTTTTTCACCCGAAGGATCTGGTCCATCTGATCATGCATCATTTTATGCAAAAGATATCTCAGTTCTATTCATCTCAACGGGAGCGCATCCTGATTACCATACACCTGGTGACTCGGTAGGTAGCTTAAATATTGAAGGAATGAATGTGCTGACTAACTATGTTGCAAGATTGGTTGAAGTTATTAGCAGTCAGGATACTCTAAGTTTTAAAGAAGCCGGGCCTAAAAGGAGCTTATCAAGCAGGCAGAATCTCAAGGTAACTCTTGGGTTCATGCCCGACTTTACTGACAACACAAATACAGGTTTGAAGGTAGATTTTCCAACTCCCGGAAAGCCGGCAGCAATGGCAGGTATAAAGAAAGGGGACAGGATTGTGGGCATTAATGGTTTGAAAGTAACCAATATACAGGATTATATGGTCCGTCTAAAATCATTGGAGCCAGGCCAGATTGTTACTGTGGAATTAATCAGGGGAGAAGAAAAAATTGTTTTACTAGTTCAACTTTAAAATATGATGAAGAAAATATTGATTTGGTTTTTAGCCTTTATTATAACTGTTGGAGCTGCTTATTATCAAAGAAAGACTGGGCCCACACATCCGAAGACCGATACTATAACTCTGGCTGACAGCACTTGGTCGGTGAAATTAATAAGGAGTAATGGAGCCAGGGATGCACGAGTTAAGTTGCCGATGAAAGATCCTGAAGTTTCAGCAACTCTTTATTATAAGAAATACAGGGTTAATGAGAACTGGACCGCTGTAGAATTTGAAATTAAGGCTTTGAGTGGTCATCCTTCATTATCAAAAAATAAGTCAAAAAAAGCACATGAGGAGGCTTTTGTGGCTTATTTGCCGCAGCAGGAACCGGCTGGTAAGCTAGAGTATTATATTGAATTGAACGGGTATGGCAGTCAAGCTTATATTTCAAAAGAAGCTCCTGTTGTAATACGTTTTAAGGGGGATGTGCCTGCTGGAGTTCTTATTCCTCATATACTTCTTATGTTTTTGTCGATGATGATTGCCACACTGGCTGGTTTATTTGCATTATTCAAAATTGACAGATTCAGAAGGTATACCTTTTGGACATTTGGCATATTGTTTATTGGAGGGTTTATTTTTGGTCCATGGGTACAATGGTATGCCTTTGGTGATTGGTGGACAGGGGTTCCTTTTGGTTGGGATCTCACTGACAATAAAACTCTTTTTGCTTTTATTTTTTGGATTGCAGCGGTGATAGGAAACCGAAAAAAAGCCAGGCCTGGTTTGGTTATTTTAGCTGCCATTATGACCCTTGTAATATTCTCTCTTCCTCACAGCATGTTTGGCAGTGAGTTGGATTATGCAACAGGAGAAGTAACGCAGGGATAGGCATATTTTTTCTCTCGAATTACTCGCTTCAAACCTTGTTGGTTTGTTTCTGGGTGCAATCTGTCTTATTGTCATATTATGTGCTTTGGCACGGCCTTTGAAAATACGGGTCAGAACATAAAAAAACATAATACAATGGATACCCAAAAGCAACAAGGTTCAATCAATGTGACGAGTGAGAATATTTTCCCGATTATAAAGAAATTTCTTTACTCGGATCATGAGATATTCCTAAGGGAGCTGATTTCCAATGCTGTGGATGCTAGCCAAAAGTTGAAAACGCTAGCTTCAGTAGGTGATTTCAAAGGGGAATTAGGCGATTTGACCATCAGGATTTCTCTTGATAAGAAGAAGAAGACACTGAGTGTTTCTGATCGTGGAGTTGGAATGACTGCCAAAGAAATTGAAAAATTCATAAATCAGATTGCCTTTTCTGGTGCTGAGGAGTTTATGAAAAAATACAAGAAGGATGCCAATGCTATTATTGGTCATTTTGGATTAGGCTTTTATTCTTCATTTATGGTCTCTGATCAGGTTGAAATCATCACCAAATCTTATAAGAGGGGTAAAGCTGTAAGATGGACCTGCAAGGGTGACCCCAGCTATACTTTAGAAGATGTTGAAAAAGATGATCGTGGTACTACTATCGTATTGCATCTTGATAAAGATTCCAAAGAGTTTTTGGAGGAAAGCAGAATACAGGAATTACTAAATAAATATTCGCGATTTCTTCCCGTACCAATAGCCTTTGGAAAAGTGCAGGAGTGGAAGGATAACAAATATATTGATACTGATAAAGATAAGATTATCAATATCACCGAGCCTGCCTGGACAAAGAAGCCTGCTGATCTGAAAGAAGAAGATTATAATAATTTCTATCGAGAGCTTTATCCCATGTCGGAGGAGCCATTGTTCAATATTCATTTGAATGTTGATTATCCGTTTACCCTGACAGGGATTCTATATTTTCCAAAGATTCGCAATAATTTCGAGGTACAGAAAAATAAGATTCAGCTCTATAGTAATCAGGTTTTTGTAACTGATTCCGTTGAAGGTATTGTTCCTGATTTTCTAACTCTGTTACATGGTGTTATAGATTCTCCTGATATTCCTTTGAATGTAAGTCGTTCATTTCTTCAAAGTGACCATAATGTAAAAAAGATATCGGGCCATATTACCAAGAAGGTAGCGGATCGTCTTAAGGATATTTTCAAGAATGAACGGGAGAAATTCGAAGAGAAATGGGATGATTTGAAGCTTTTCATTAATTATGGGATGTTGACCGAGGAAAAATTCTGGGAAAAGGCCAAGGATTTTGCATTATTCAAGAATACTGAAGATAAATATTTCACCTACTCAGAGTACAAGGACATTATAAAGGAGAATCAAACTGACAAAGATGGAAGTTTAGTCTACCTCTATGCAAGCAATAAGGATGAAGAGTTTAGTTTTATCCAGGCAGCTAATGACAAGGGATATGATGTTTTGGTGATGGATGGGCAGTTTGATACTCATTTTATCAATCACCTGGAGCAGAAATTTGAGAAATCGAGATTTGTAAGGGTTGATTCAGATGTAGTTGACAAGCTTATACCCAAGGATGAGAAGCGTGAATCGAAGCTTTCAGCAGAGCAACAGGATCTTTTACGTCCGGTTATCGAGGGGCAGATTCCATCCAGCTCTTACTTTGTACAATTTGAGGCTCTGTCTGAAAAGGACAAGCCCATGCTTATCACACAGTCTGAGTTTACACGCCGGATGAAGGATATGTCAAAGCTCTCCGGAGGGGGAGGTATGGATTACTATGGCAGTATGCCAGATACTTTTAATCTGGTAGTCAATTCAAATCATCCTATTGTTAACTCTATTTCCGACGATCTTGTCGCTAAACTTGGTGATAAGATAAAGGGATTTGACGAAGCAAATAGACCACTTTTGGATGACAAGAGTAGTTTGGAGAAACTCAAGGAGGGTAAAAAAGATGAAGAAGTTAGTCAGGAAGAAAAAGACAAACTGGAAGATGTAAATAAAAAGATCGATGACTTAAAAAAGCAGAAGGACGAAGTTCTTGCTTCCTATGGTAAGGAAAATAAGCTTGTTAAGCAGATGATTGATCTTGCCCTGTTAGCTAATAATATGTTAACGGGAGAGGCACTTAACTCCTTTGTAAACAGGAGTATTGATTTGATCCAAGAGTAAAAACAGAAAGTATTTAAAATAATACCCGGATCCTTAATTTCATGACAGGATCCGGGTATTTTTATTCTTTATCTTTATTATTTTTACAGCTAAATAAATTACTAGTTGAAATACACTAAGCTTTTTCAGATGAAAAAAATAATAGTCCTAATTTTTGCAATAGTTACCGTGTCAATTGCGGCCAATGCCCAATATGTATCATATGGAGGTAAGCTGGGGCTTAGTTTTCCAGGTTTTCAGAATGAACGGATAGCAAGTCAGCGAATTACAACAACATTAAGTGTCACAGGGGCATTTAATATTAACCGAAGCATATTGTTGCAAACTGAGCTTGGCTTTGAGAGGAAAGGTAATAAGTTTACCCATAAGTATTGGGATGAACAGAAGGTTTTGGTGGAGGACAGCACCTATGATGTTAAGACCAATATGGATTATATTACAATTCCTTTGTTTATTAAGTTTAATCTGGGTCGCTCCAACAAATTTTATTTTCAGGCAGGCGGCTATTATGGATATATGCTTGGTGCTCGTTTTTCAGGGATGAAATTTGAGGAAATGGTGAGTAAGGAAAATATTAAGGCAGGTTTGTCCTTACACGACTATGGGGTTTTACTTGGTGGAGGACTGGAAACACCTATCAGCAGAGAGATGAGCTTACTACTTGATGTTAAGTATAATTATGGGCTTAAAGATTTAAATATTGATCCATTAGTTATTGGCCATAGTGATCCTATACTTAATAAGAGCTTTATTATGAGTATGGGGGTTGTGATCATGGTTGATTAATCAATCCAGAAAAATCTTAACTTCTTTATTGATGAATTCCAATGCCACCTGGGAGGGTGAATTATTAATCTCCATTTGAAGATCAATAATTTTTTTGCTTAGTTCAATGGCAGGGTCATCAGGATTAACATTCATAGCAGCTTTGTTAACCATTTTTATCACACCTTCTTTAGCATTTTTCACTATCAGCCAGGCTTCAGCACTTAGGTATATTTGCTGACTTAGGTTATGTTCATATTCGGCTCTGATGGATGAGAGAAGTTTTTGGTGGAAGTTTCTTGTATTCAGACTATTATCTTTTTCTCTTACAAGAAGAGAATCAACTGTTATTCTCTCAAGAAAAAGGCAAATTCTTTCGTAAGCTTGCAGTTTAATTGGCAAGGTGGTTTTCTTGAGAGATTGGTTTGATGTGTTTCTCAATTGAGCCTCCCAATTTTTAAGGAATTGCTTCCCCATTACCCAAACAGTTAGGAGAACAACTAATGAGGGTAATACATATTTAAGGATCTCTATAAATTCTTTCATATTAACAATTCTTTGAATAATGCAAGTTTAATCATTTTTAAGGAATAGATTTAAGTTGAATGATTATTGTCAGCTGGCTCATAAGCCAATTTTTTTACTTTTGTTCTTTTTGAGGCAACAAAGGCTTAGAATTAAATTAATTAAAGACTTTTATAATGGTTCATATATCTGACCGTATAGCCCGCTTATCACTATCTGAAACTCTGGCTATGAACCAGAGGAGTAGGGAAATGATGAGACAAGGAATTGATGTCATCAATTTAAGTATTGGTGAGCCAGATTTTGATACACCTATTCACATCAAGGAGGCTGCTTTCAATGCCATTAATGAAAACTTCACACATTACTCTCCCGTACCAGGTTATCAGGATCTTAGGGAAGCCATTTCTTACAAACTAAAGAGGGACAATAAACTGGATTATAAGCCTGAGGAGATTATTGTTTCCAGTGGGGCTAAGCAATCTTTAGCCAATGTTTTTCTAAGTGTGTTGAATCCAGGGGATGAAGCACTCATTCCTGCCCCATACTGGGTGTCTTACCCTGAAATGATAAAATTGGCGGAGGCTATTCCTGTTATTATACCGACAGGTATAGATCAGAATTACAAGGTTACAGCAGATCAGTTAGAGGATTTTATTACTCCAAAAACC